>JBBJNV010000005.1 GCA_037721215.1 Gemmatimonadaceae bacterium | reverse complement strand
TCAGCGGACGGCGTGTCCTCAGCCTGGCTTTTGGCCCCATACCTGACCCACTACCAAATCGGGTTGCGGGACACATGGATTGTGAAGACCATGGGACGCTGCCGGGCAGGACCGCGATTCACGGACTCGGATCCAGGACCAAATGCCGATCGTTGATGGCCGCTAGTCCTGGATCCGGAAGAGCGTTGCAATGAAGCGCACCTCGGATCACTTTTCATTTTGCCCGTATCGCAACGCTGTGGGCCACGCAGTTGCGGCTGCCACAATTATCAAGGGAAACAGCATGAGAGATTACAAAGTGAAACCAGTCGTTTTTGCGGTCATGACAGCCGCCGCTGTTGCAGTGGCGGCAGGTTGCAACAGCGGCAACTCGACCGGCGGGTTCGACGTCGATCGAAGCTTCAACATCCCGTTGACAACCACCGAGGAAGTCCCGACTCCCAAGCCAAGTCCGGCGACCGGAACCGCTGAGGTCGTCATCTATCCGCAGGAAATTCAGTACCGCCTGAGCGCCACCAGCATGATGAACGTCACCGCGGCGCACATTCATGTTGGAGCCCCTGGAGTCGCGGGCCCGATTGTAGCCGGCCTCTTTTTATCGGCGGCGGGTGGAACAGGGCCGATCAACGGCCAGTTTGCACGGGGTACCATCACTGCTGGCAGCCTCACTCCGTCGGTATCCCTCGATTCTCTGAAGAATCTTCTCAAGAGTGGCAATGGCTATGTAAACGTGCATACCATCGCAAATCCGGCTGGCGAAATTCGCGGTCAGGTGCGGTAGGCGTTATTGAACGACGCGTCTGGCCCCGCGGACGCGGCGGCCAGGCGATGCAGTTTGCACGGACCTCAGTAACTGCGAACCTCAGCAGCCACCAACTCGAGCAGCCCCCAATCCGGAGCCCTGAATCATGAAGACGCGTTTCCTGATCGTATTTGCCCTGCTGCTGGGTGTCACTGGCGCGCTGCAGGCGCACGATCTCTTCCTTCGCCTCGATAGTTTCTTCATCGAGCCAGGGGCATCCGCCCGCATCCGCGTGCTGAACGGCACGTTCAGCAAGAGTGAGAATTCGGTTACGCGGGCGCGTCTGCGGGATCTCAGCGTGGTTGGCCCTGCCGGGATCACCCATCCCGATACGACGACGTGGATGGACAAGGGCGACACGAGCATCTTCACCGTAGCTACCGGGGCGCCAGGGACGTACGTGATTGGAGCGTCGCTGCGTCCGAGTCAGATCACGCTCAAGGCGAAGGACTTCAACGAATATCTGGCGAGCGATGGTATCCCGGATGTTCTGGCGGCAAGGCGTCGCGCCGGGGAGCTTGGCACGGATGCTACCGAGAAGTACGCGAAGCACGTCAAGGCTCTGATACAGGTGGGCGCGGAGCGGACGCCGGGATTCGATACTGTGCTGGGCTACCCGGCCGAGCTCGTTCCTCTCAACAATCCCTACTCGTCGCGACCGGGGGGATGGCTCCGTGTTCGAGCCATTGTGGACGGCAAGCCAATGGCGAATCAGCTCGTGGTGTCGGGCGGGAGGCCGACGCGGGGCGGGCGGATGGCCGTTCGCAGCGTCAGAACAGACACTGACGGCGTTGCCCGTATACGCGTCAGCGAGCGGGGACAGATGTACGTGAAGTTCATTCACATGGCGCCAGTCAGCGGTGACCCCGCGCTGAACTACGAGTCCAAATGGGCGACGCTTACATTCCAGGTGCGTTGACCAGCCACCAGGTAAAACGTAAGGGAGCCCATGTAAATTGGTGTAACGCATGGGAACTTTATAATCGCTGATCGCCCGAATGTGAGTGTGGGGGCGTTCGCCGGCAACGGTGATAATGACCGCTGTCGGTTTACACGTTGAATCTGAACAGCAGTACGTCTCCATCGGCAACGACGTATTCCTTGCCTTCGGATCTCACTGCTCCTTTCTCGCGTGCGCCCTTCCATCCGGAGTGTGCAATGAAATCGTCGTACGCGACCGTTTCGGCGCGAATGAAGCCGCGTTCAAAATCGGTGTGGATGACCGCCGCGGCTTTTGGCGCGCTGTCCCCGCGGTGAATGGTCCACGCCCGTACTTCCTGTTCACCGGCGGTGAAGTACGTCTCGAGCCCAAGCAGTTTGTAGCCCGCATGGATGAGGCGGTCGAGGCCGGCTGATTCGAGACCCAGAGATTCGAGAAATTCAGTCCGATCCTCCGGTGGAAGCTCTGCCAGCTCGGCCTCGATCTTTGCGGAGAAGGGAACTATCTCCGCGTGCTCGCCACTCGCGTTCACGGCCTGGCGAAGTGCGGTGAGATGAGTACCCTCATCGCCCGTCAACTCCGCATCGCTCACGTTGGCGGCGTAGAGCACGGGCTTGCTCGTCATCAGCGTCAGCGGCGCCAGCACGCCCAGTTCCTGGATGCTCAGATTGGCTTCCCACAATCCGCGGCCATCTTTCAGAAAACCGTGCGCTCGCTCCAGCACGGGGAGCTCAGCGAGAGATTCCTTGTCATTGGTCCGGGCTGCCCGCCGCGTCTTGTCGAGCCGTTTCTCGACTGCGGCTAAATCCGCCAGCGCGAGCTCGAATTCGATCACCTCCCGGTCGCGCACCGGGTCCACGTCGCCCATAACGTGCGTGACGTCTTCATCCTCGAAGCAGCGAACCACATGGACGATCGCGTCCGTCTCGCGGATGTTGGCGAGGAACTTGTTGCCGAGGCCTTCGCCATCAGCCGCACCTTTCACCAGGCCGGCGATATCGACGAACTGCACCACTGCCGGCACCGTGCGTTTCGGCTGCACTATCTCCCGCAGCCGGTCGAGTCGCACATCCGGCACCTCGACCATTCCCACATTTGGCTCGACGGTGCAGAAGGGGTAGTTCGCCGCCTCGGCTTTAGCCGACGTGAGGGCGTTGAAGAGAGTGGACTTGCCGACGTTCGGCAGTCCGACGATTCCAAGCTTGAGCATCCGTTCGGCCCTGAGAAACGTTAGTTGTGCGCGTTCATCGCGCTCTCGATTCCATCGCGGCGCCAGCTTTCGACTGCCGACTCCACCTTCGGCATCAGCCCGATGATGTCATCGCGCTCATCTCGCGCAAATGGTGCGAGGACGAAATCGGCCAGATTGCCATAAACATTGCGCCGCTCTTCGTCGGGACCGACACCGATCCGAAGCCGTGAATACACCTGGCTCCCGAGCGCGGCTTCGACACTGCGCAGCCCGTTGTGCCCGCCTGCACTGCCCCGCGACCGCAGTCTGAACCGACCGACCGGCAATGCAACATCATCAACGACAACGAGCAACTCATTGGCCGCCGACCAGAAGGGACGCCGGGTATAATTTTTCAGCACCTGTCCGCTGAGATTCATGAATGTCTGCGGTT
Source organism: Gemmatimonadaceae bacterium (assembly GCA_037721215.1). NCBI lineage: Bacteria > Pseudomonadati > Gemmatimonadota > Gemmatimonadia > Gemmatimonadales > Gemmatimonadaceae > Gemmatimonadaceae bacterium. Next base: position 149,101 of record JBBJNV010000005.1, on the reverse strand, counting down.
TGATCAGCCGCACGCGCGCTCCGTCCATGACCAGCGTCGACACAATGGCCTCGCCATCGCGCTTCCAGCCATTGAAATGCCAAACGTCGGCCAGGTAGTCGAGTACCCACCAGCCGACGTTGTGACGTGTCGCTTCATAACTGCGCCCGGGATTCCCCAGGCCGAGTATGACCTTCAGCAATTTGAAGGGCTACTTCTTGGCGCCGGCGCCCTCGTCCTCATCGTCTTTCGCCTTGCCGATCACTTCCGGCTCATCGCCAGTCTCGCCTTCGGCGGCGGCAACAGTTTCGATCGCCGCGCGCGGGGCAGCGACGACGCATACCGACGCATCAGCTTCACCAACGACCTCCACACCATCGGGAAGCACGATGTCGCTGACGTGGAGCGAGCTGCCGATGATCAGGGCACTGACATCGACTTCGACGTGATTCGGAATGTTCGCGGGATCGACTTCGACTTCGAGATCGCGAAGCGTCTGATCCAGCACACCACCGTCCATCCGCACTCCTTCAGGTACGCCCATGAGGATGATTGGGAGGCGAACGATGACTTTCTCGCCCGCCACCAGTTCCTGGAAGTCCACGTGCAGAATCTGCTTTTTGAACGGATGACGCTGTATTTCACGGATCAGCGTCCGCGAATTTCTGCCGTCGAGAGACAACTCGATGACAGTGTTTTCAGCGGAAATGTGCTCGAGCAGCTTCTCGAGCTCGCGGGTATTTATCGCCAGCGACTGCGGCGCGCGCTTGTGGCCGTAGATCACCGCTGGGACCTGCCCGTCGCGGCGCACCGAGCGTGCAGCGCCTTTGCCCCTGCCGGAGCGAACCACGCCTGAAAGTTGTGCAATTGCCATCGTTGTAGTCTCCCTTTGCTACTGTTCGAAAAGCGAGCTGACAGATTGCTCGCTGTGGATATATCTAACCGCTTTCGACAACAGATCGCCGACGGACAAAACGTGGAGCTGCGGAAACCGCTTGGCCTCCGGAATGTTCACCGTGTCTGTAACCGTCACTTCTACTATCGGCGCCTCGCTCAATCGCTCCACGGCGGGGCCGGAAAGCAATGCGTGCGTGGCGCAAACGTAAACATCTTTCGCACCCAGACTCTTGAGCGCGTGAGCCGCTTCAGAGACTGTACCGGCTGTATCGATCATATCGTCGGTAAGGAGACAATCGCGCCCCTCGACCTCTCCGACGACGTTCACTATCTCACTTTCATTCGGCCGCGGGCGCCGCTTGTCGATGATGGCCAGCGAACCGTTGAGACGTTTCGCGAACCCGCGTGCCATCTTCGCCGACCCCACATCGGGGGCGACGACGACGAGGTCGTGCAGATGTTTCTTTCGGTAATGCGAAACAAAAACCGGCGCCGCATACAGATGGTCAACCGGAACGTCAAAGAACCCCTGCAGCTGATGCTGGTGAAAATCGAGCCCCAAGACGCGGTCGGCACCAGCTGTTACGATCATGTTGGCGACCAGCTTCGCGCCAATCGCCACCCGCGGCTGATCCTTCCGGTCCTGCCTCGAATAACCGTAGTACGGCATGACGCACGTGATTCGGGCAGCCGAAGCCCGTCTCGCCGCGTCTATCAGGAGCAGCAGCTCCATCAGGTTGTCGGCCGGGGGGTTGGTCGGCTGCAGAATGAAAACGTCGTTGCCGCGGACGTTTTCATCTATGCGGACAAAAATCTCACCGTCGGCGAACCTGCTGATGGTGAGCCTGGCCGGTTCTACGCCGAGACCGCTTGCGATTTCCTTTGACAGCCCGGGGTTGCCGGTACCGCAGAGAAGTTTGAAGCCGTGACTCGGTACGGAAAGTCCGTCCATTGCCGCTATAGCCCTGTAAGGTAAGTGAGCAGCATAATCAGCCGCAATTGCCCCCGGTGGATTCGAACCACCATTCTCGGATCCAAAGACCGATGTCCTGCCATTGGACGAGGGGGCAGGTGAGCGTAAGCTACTCGATACGAATGGGCTGAACAACATCGATGGCAGACATCGTGCTGCGCGCCCGATGGCGATGCTCCGCCGGCACCTTGGCGAAGTCGGCCGGTCCGTCGAGGATCCCAAAAATGGTCGAACCCGAACCAGTCATCCCGGAAAAGATCGCACGCGAGTGCCGCAGGCGGCTCAGCATCTCGCCGAGCTCAGGGTGCCGGGCGACTATCACCGGCTCGAAATCGTTACTCGCCCAGGTTGCCAGTTTCTCCCAGCTCTGGAGCTGCGGATTCTCGACGGCAAACGCGGTTTCGAAATGATCCGCGGCGACAGGCGGCAATCCCGATCGGTATAGAGCCTGCATCGATCCCAGCGCGGACACATCGAAGTCTCTCGCGAGGAGCGTGTCCGCTTCCGTTCGGTCATCATCCAGCCAGCTATATGCTTCTGCGGTGGCAACCGAAAACCCGGGAGTCATCAGCAGAATATCCCGGCGCGGGAGGGCGGGGAGCGCGACCAGTCGCTCGCCACGCCCCGTTCCAAGCGCCATGACGGCATTTCCTGCGAGAAAGGGAACGTCAGATCCCAGCGCCCCCGCGATCCCGGCAAGTATATGGGCTCCCATAGGATTCGGCGCCAGCGAATCGAGCGCCCGCAGAACCGCTGCGGCGTCAGCACTGCCACCACCCATACCCGATCCAACTGGAATCCGTTTCGTCAGTTCGATATCAAAGCCGAGCGGCCAGCCGGATCGATCAGCATACGCCGCGGCTGCGCGAAAGGCGAGGTTAGCTTCCCGCGGTCCAGTGTCGGATCCTTCGACATCGATAGAGCGCCTGCCATCGGTGGCCCGAATCAGAATGTCATCGCCCAGATCGATGCGATGAAAGATGGTCTGGATGCCGTGAAATCCCGACGGTTCCCGCGCAAGAACGCGGAGGTGAAGGTTAAGCTTGGCCTGCGCTACGATGCGAGCGGCGGGCCCGCCGCTCAAGAGGCGGGCTGAGCTGCCGCGGAATTGCCGGCGTTTCCGATCTCTCTGAACCGGAGCCCGAGGCGGGTGAAATAATAGAGGCCGATGACGGTAATCGGTATGAAACTCAGGATGTGAAATCCTATCGCCCAGCTCGTCGCCTGATTCGCGCCGATCCCGTAGATACCGAGGCCGACGGTTGCGAGCTTCTCGAAGAATCCGAAGAATCCGGGTGCCGATGGCACCGCCACGCCGATTGCAATCAGCGTCTGGAGAAACACCGCCGCCGAGAATGGCAGCTCGATTCCCACGGCTTTGAATCCGAGCCAGAACGCGAATGCATTCAACAGCCAGTGAGCCAGCGTCCACGCGAACACCGCTCCAAACCGACGGGGGCTTTTGAGAACCGAGAGTCCCTCGCTGAAGCGAACGAGCGCCGCCTTGCCGCGCTCCTCGATTTTCGGCGAGACTTTTCGCGCAAATACTTCGAAAGCACTTACAAGGCGGGACGGGAAGAACGCAAGGCAATAAAGCGCCCCGATCAGAAGTGCGACAAGTACGATCGATCCCTGCGCCAGGTTGCCAATCGACTGTCCGCCGATCTCTGCCGAGCGCGGAAATGCGGGGTCGAGAAACGCTGCGACCGCCATCAATAGCAGAACCAGCATGTCGAAAAGCCTGTCCACCGCCAGCGACGCGATTGAGGTCGCAAGCGGCACTGCCGTCTCGCGCGTGAGAGCATAGGCCCTGGCGATCTCGCCGGCGCGGGCAGGGACGAGATTGTTCACCATCATCCCGATCGCGGTCGAGCGCCATAACGGTCCGAACGGCAGATCTTTCGCGACGGGCTGCAGGATTGTCCTCCACCGGCGTGCCCGGAGCGGGAAGATCAGCGTCGCGCATACCGCCGAAGCCAGAAACAGGGGAGCACTCGACCGCGACAACTCGTGAACCACCGTCGACAGCGATACATCGCGCAACGTCCACCATAGCAGTATCGCGCTCAGCGCGATACCGATCGTGCTCTTAACCCCTGTCTTCACTGTTGCTCTGATATCGCCAGACCGATGAGGTCCAACAGCTCGTCGACCGTTTCGGGCGACGCCGCAATGCCGCTGGACCGGACGTCGTTACGGATCTCGAACGCGCGCTCGAGTGCGCCGCTTCCGGAGTAGAGAAGCGTCTGGATGTCGACGGGCGTCGGCCGGGGGGGCGTCTTCCGTTTCGTATCGCCCGACACGCCGCCCAGCTGCGCGATGCTTGCGTTCAGCAGGTCGTGCAGGTCCTGACCGCGCGCCGGCGTAAAAGTGCCCGCAGGCCTGACTGGATCCTTGCGCCCGGGGCTCACGATATGCGGACCGGCATCGTCGTAAAAGAGCCGGGAGATGGGAATTATCTCATCGCTTTGAGCGTTCATACCGCAATCTCCCCTGTTTGGCGCGCAGCGTCCAATTTCGCCCGGATCTCACGCACGGCGTTTGCCATGCCGATCATCACTGCCCGACTGACGATTGAGTGGCCGATATTCAACTCCTCGATCTCCGGAATCGCCGCCACGGCCGCCACATTCGCGAGTGTGAGCCCGTGGCCTGCGTGCACGCCGAGCCCCAGAGCCGCGGCGCGCCGGGCTGCTGACTGCAGGTTCTGGAGCGCGCTGATATCGTGGGGGTTGCGGGCGTATTCGCCGGTGTGAAGCTCCACCGCATCGGCGCCAAGCGCCTTCGAGTCCTCCACCGCCTCAACAGTCGGATCGATGAACAGGCTCACCCGGATACCGGCCGCCCGAAGCTGCCTCACGGCGTGTGATACCCGTTTGCGCTCGCCTGCGATGTCGAGTCCGCCTTCCGTCGTGACTTCCTCACGTTTTTCGGGAACGAGCGTGACCTGCTGAGGGTGGATGCGGATTGCGATGTCGATCATCTCGTCAGCGCATGCTGCCTCGAGATTGAAGTACGTCCGCACACTGGTTGCGAGCTCGTCAACGTCGGCGTCCTGAACATGTCGGCGATCTTCGCGCAGATGTGCGGTGATCCCATCGGCGCCCGCGGCTTCGCACAATGCCGCTGCTTCCGCCGGACTGGGCTCCAGTCCCCTGCGGGCCTGCCTTATCGTGGCGACGTGGTCTATGTTCACATACAGCCGCTGATGTTTCGATGGCATTGGTCTCGCCGTTCAGGTTCGCGTCAAACTTCGTGGAGAATCCGGTGAAGAAATTCCTGCTCGCCCTCGTGCTGCTTTCGGGATGCGCCCGCGCTTCGACCACTCCCGTTCCAAACACACCAGGCCCAAGGGGTGCGGCCGGAAACCCCCAGCTCAATGGCGCGGTTACGCCTCGTCTGGCCGTCGAGCAGTTTCTAACCGCGGTCCGTGCACAGGATATCCAGGCGATGGGAGCGAATTTCGGAACATCGCGCGGCCCGGCCCGCGAAAATATCGAGCGCGAAGAGCTCGAGAAGCGGCTCATCGTACTTCAGTGTTTCTTCAACCACGACAAATTTCGCATTGTCAACGAGAATCCGGGAGAAGGCGGCCACCGTGTACTGGGGGTGGAGCTCACCCTCGGGTCACAGACGCGCGTTCCCAAATTCTACACCATCCGCGGCCCTGCAAATCGGTGGTACGTGGACAACATGGAGATCGCAGCCGTAAATGACTTCTGCCGGAAGGTCCCCGGCAGGTGAGCTGGATTGGCGACTTGAATTGTAACTGGCCAACGGCCCTCAGTTCGGGGTCCTGAAACAAAAGTCACCCGGAACCGGCGTCGTGCTCCGTTAGTTCGATAAGCACGCCGCCCGTCGACCCTGGATGGATGAACGCAATCCGCTTCCCCTCAGCGCCAATCCGCGGTACCTCATCGATCAGCCTCAATCCCGCGGCGCGGCACCGCTCCAGCATTGCATCCAGGTCGTCGACAGTGAAGCAGACGTGATGGATTGCCGGACCACGGCGGGCGATGAATTTTCCAACGGGACTGTCAGGCGTTTCCGCCTCGAGCAGCTCGACCAGCGACTCGCCCGCCTCAAATCCAGCGATGCTTGCGCCATCCGAGTTGTCCAGCACTGCCTCGCTCATCCCCAGGACATCCCGATAGAATGGCACCAGCTCGGCAATCGAGCGGACGGCGATGCCAATGTGCGCAATGCGCGTGCCTCTGGGGCTTGGTGTTTGCATTAGATTTCAATCCTGAAATGAGAACAAACTCGTCTCGCTGAGTCGGACGGGTTTTCCAGCCAGAAAGGAGCTTGAATGTCTAATGCGGTCGATGTGACGGACAGCGATTTCGAGACCGAAATCGAGAATCACCCGGGTCTGGCAGTGGTTGATTTCTGGGCGACCTGGTGCGGACCATGCCGGGCGGTTGCGCCCGTTCTGGATCAGCTCGCGGGTGAGTATGCTGGCAAGGCCAAGGTAGCAAAACTCGACGTCGATACCAATAACGCGACGGCGATGCGGTTCAATGTACGCTCGATTCCGACCATCCTTTTCTTTAAGGACGGCAAGCTCGTCGATCAGATCATCGGTCCTTCGAAATCGATCCTCGACGCAAAATTCCGACAGCACGCCGCTTAACGTCTAGCCGCTGAGGAGTAAGTGAGCGCCGCCGCGATTTCCGGCGCTCTTTACGTCGTGAGTACTCCCATTGGAAATATGGGAGATATGTCTTTCCGCGCGGTCGAGGTGCTTTCCTCGGCCGCGCTTGTCGTTGCCGAAGACACTCGCCATTCCCGCCGGTTACTCGATCACTACCAGATCAAGACGAAGTGCTCCTCGTACCACGAGCACAACGAAGCACGCGAGACACCTCGACTCGTCAAGCGGCTGGAGGACGGAGAGTCCATTGCGCTGATTACCGACGCGGGGACACCGCTCGTGTCGGACCCGGGGGCGCGGCTGGTGACCGCGGCGATCGAGGCAGGCATCGCGGTGGTGCCGATTCCCGGCGCGTCGGCGCTGCTCGCGGCGCTCGTGGCGTCGGGCGTTGCGGGAGAAAAGTTTACTTTTTTCGGCTTCCTCCCACGGAAGGGAAAAGAACGACTGCTCGCACTAACCGAGATCATGCGGATGAACCACACCGCAGTGATTTATGAAGCGCCCTCGCGGGTGGGCTCTACCCTTTGCGAGCTGGCCGAATCCGGTGCCTCGAAACGCACTGCCGTCGTCGCACGCGAGCTGACGAAGCGATTTGAGGAGTTCGCCCGCGGAACCATCGATGAGCTCGCAGAGCGGTTCACAACCGCGAGTGCGCGAGGCGAAGTCGTCATTCTGGTGTGCGGTGCGGAACGTGATGAAGTCACTGAAGATTCATTGCGCGAACACGCACGCCAGATGCGCATGGACGAAATGACTCCGCGGGCAATCATCGATCGGCTGATAGACGAGCACGGGGCTCCCCGCAACATTGCTTACCGCCTGGCACACGAGGCGTGATCGCGTTTCCCGAAGTAGCGATTACGATGGATGCCGCAGAGCCCAGGCTCGATCCAGACGCGCTGAACGACGATCTGGGCCCCCACGGCCCGGTGGCGGTTGCGATGCGCCTCTACGAAGACAGGCCAGCGCAGCGTGACATGGCTCGCGCAATCACTGAACTCTACAATGACGGGGGCGTGGGACTGATCGAAGCAGGAACGGGCGTCGGCAAGTCGCTCGGCTACCTGATGCCTGCCTTGCGCTGGGCAGCGTTGACCGGCGAGCGAACGGTGGTGTCGACCAACACCATCAATCTGCAGGAGCAGCTGGTACGAAAGGATCTCCCGTTCCTGGCCGGTGCGCTTGCGGATGAGCAGGACGTGCGCTTTGCGCTTCTCAAAGGCTGGCGGAATTATTTGTGCATGCTACGCCTGGAACAGGCGAAAATCATCGGTCCCACTCTGCTCGACGATCCAGACCAAGGCCTCGACAGCGTGGCGCGCTGGGCAACTCACACGAGCGAAGGCTCGCTCAGCGATCTGCCGTTTCAGCCGAGCGCTGAGCTGTGGGACGAAGTGGCGGCTGAACCTGACCTTTGCACACGATCTGCATGCCCTCATTTCGAGCCCTGCTTCCTCTTCCGCGCCAGGCGGAATGCAGCGAAGGCACATGTGGTAGTGGTGAATCACCACCTGCTCATGTCCGACATTGCAGTGCGACGGGCGCAACAGAACTGGGATGATGCGGCGGTAATCCCGGCGTATTCACGGCTGGTGGTGGACGAAGGCCATCACCTCGAAGACGCCGCTGCGGCCCACCTCGGTGCATCCGCCACCCGGCGCGGAATGCAACGCCTCATGGCGCGACTGGTTCGCGGGTCAGCTGGCCGTCGCGGTGGCCGCGGCCTTCTTGCCGCGCTTGAAGTACGGCTTCGCGTCGGTGAGAATGACATTTTCAACAAGGCAAGTCTCGACCTGCTCCACACGCGAGTCATTCCCGCCCTCGATGCAGCGCGCGAAAAGGGAGGGGCGGTTTTCGATCTGCTCGAGGTGTTTCTGAAGCAACATGCCCAACCGGTTGTGCGGCTCACCGACGATTTCGCGACTCATGAAATCTGGCGCGGCGGTCTGACAGCGGCGCTCGCTGATTTCCTCAACGAGACGTCGGTTCTGAGTACGAGCGTGGCGGTGATTCGGGAACGGATGGAATTGGAAGCAACGCGCGACGACGCTGTCGCGCTGATCGTGAACGAGTTGCGTGGTGTGGGGAGGCGCCTCGAGGCGCTCGCCGATGCGCTAAGCGGTGCGCTTGACGCAGGCCCGGATGCGCACAAGCGCGTCAGATGGGTAGAGTCACGCGGACGCGAAGGCAATATCGGAGTGACATGGGTTCCCTTGGATCTTGCACCCGTGCTTCGGGACGATCTGTTCGGAAGGGTACGCACGACGATCGTGACCAGCGCAACACTTTCAAGCGACGGCCGGTTTGGTTTCGTGAGTGGCCGGCTTGGCGTTGATTACCTGCGCATCCCGGCAGTCATGGAGTCATTTCCATCACCCTTCGACTTCAATCGACAGGCGATTCTCGCCGTTCCAACAGACATCCCGGCGCCAAATGCCGATGCGCCGGGACACTTCAACGCGCTGATGCGGATAGCTCAGGACTTCACCGAGGCATCCGATGGCGGCATTTTCGTCCTGTTCACCAGCCATCGCGATGTCAGGGAAGCCGCGATCGTTCTAAGGGCGCGGGGAGTGGCTGCCGAGCGACCGCTGCTGGTGCACGGCGAAGATTCGCGGGATTCGCTGCTCGCAAGGTTCAGGGAATCCGGCAGGGCAGTTCTGCTCGGAACTTCGTCGTACTGGGAAGGTGTCGATGTTGCCGGCCACGCTCTTCGCGGGCTCCTAATTGCGAAGCTGCCATTCCGCGTTCCAACCGAGCCCCTCACTGCTGCACATTGCGAAGCAATCATCGAGCGCGGCGGCGATCCATTTGCCGAGTACATGGTTCCGCACGCGGCCCTCAGATTGAAGCAGGGTTTCGGCCGATTGATCAGATCTGGCACCGACAGGGGCGCAATCGTGATCGCCGATCCACGGCTGGTAACGAAGTCCTACGGGGCAACGCTGATGCGCGCCCTCCCTTCCGCCCGGCGCATTTTTGCGGGATGGAACGAGACTGCCCGGCAACTGCGCGAGTTCTACGCTGTGTCCGAATGAAGTGAAACGCCCAACGAACGAGGCTTGTGGTGGCTGACCTTACAACCGACGATCCGCTCACCGGCGGCGGTATTCCGCTGCACGAGTCGAGCGCCCGCGTCTCACGTCCGGGAAAGATCGTATGCATTGGCCGCAATTATCGCGAGCATGCAAAGGAGCTTGGTAACGATGTTCCGGTCGAGCCGCTCTTGTTTCTCAAACCGTCTACCAGCGTGATCGGTGATGGCGCCTCAATCATTCTGCCGTCCCAGTCGGCGCGCGTTGAATTCGAAGGAGAGATTGGCATTATCATTGGTCGGCGGCTGAAGAAGGCAGCGGAATCTGAATGCATTGCCGCCGTGAGTGGCGTCGTTGCCGCGAACGATGTCACAGCGCGGGATCTCCAGCGGAAAGACAGTCAGTGGACGCGAGCGAAGGGGTTCGACACGTTCTGCCCGCTGGGAAATATCGCCGAAGGCTCGCACGATCTAACGAGGCTGACCGTCATCAGCCGGGTGAATGGCGAGGAGCGTCAGCGGGCATCTTCGGCCGAGATGGTATTTCCGATATCGATGCTTCTTTCGTATGTCTCGCATGTCATGTCCCTGGAACCGGGCGACATTGTGTTGACTGGAACACCGGCGGGCGTCGGCCCACTCACCGCGGCTGACATCGTTGAAGTCGAGATAGAGGGCTTGAGCAGGGTCAGCAATCCGGTGCGGGGCGAAGACTAGTGCCGCGTCCCTCCGCCCGGGTGCTTGCACTCCCGGATTATCCACTTGGGAAACTGCCGGAACGAAAGCGCGAGCTGATCGCGCGGGGAGTCGATGTTATCGATCTTGGAGCCGGTGATGCAGACCTTGCTCCTCCCGACGTGGCTGTAAGGCGTCTTGCCGAAGCGGCCGCCATGTCGCCGATGAGCCGGTACGGTTTCGGCACCGGACTTGTCGAATATCGCCAGGCAGTGACGCGCTTTATGCTGCGCCGATTCGGAATTGCCTTTGATGCAATGCGCGAAGTTGTGCCGCTTATCGGATCGAAAGAAGGAATCTCCCACCTTGCGCTCGCATACGCGGAGGAGGGCGATACTACAATCATTCCGGAGCCCGGGTATCTCGCGTACCTCGGCGGCACGCAGCTCGGAGGCGCCGAGCCTTACCGCTATGCGCTGAAGCCCGGCAACGGCTTCCTTGTTGACCTCGATGAGATTCCTCGGGAAGTTCTTGACCGGACCAGGATACTGTACCTGAATTATCCGAATAACCCGACTGCCGCCATCGCTCCAATCAGCTACCTCGAAGAAATGGTTCAGCGATGCAGGGAACTGGACATCCTCCTGGTGTATGACAATGCGTACTCGGAGATGGCCTTCGATGGCTACATGCCGCCAAGCATTTTCGAGGTGGATGGTGCCCGCCACGTGGCGATCGAGTTTCACTCCATGTCCAAGACCTTCAACATGACCGGCTGGCGTTGCGGCTGGGCTGTTGGCAGCGCCGATCTTATCGCGCCGCTCGTGAGAGTCAAGTCATTCATCGACACTGGCGCGTTCATGGCTGTACAGGCCGCAGCCGCGGCGGCTCTCGACGATGCGGAGAGTTTTGTCGCGGGCAATGTATCGGTGTTCAAGGAACGGAGAGACGCCGCTGTGACGGCGTTCCGGGACAACGGCTTTGCATGCAGCACGCCGATGGCGACGATGTATCTCTGGATTGCGCTTCCCGGGAATATTCCCAGCGCTGCGTTCGCCGAGTCACTGATGGAGGAGGAAGGAGTGATCGTATTGCCAGGCTCGTCGCTGGGTGTCGGCGGTGAAGGCTTTTTTCGCGTGTCGTTCGTGACTTCGCCTGACAGAATTCGCGAAGCTGCGTTGCGCGCGGGAAAGGTGCTCGCGCGAATGGGTGCTGCCGCTAAGTGACTATACGTGACGGGCTTCTGTGAACACGCTCCGGGGGTCAAGAGCGCCAGCGCATGATGCTGTCGGGAGTCCACGGCCGTCGCGGTCATTCGTGGTATCCCTTGCTGTACATATCTTTCTGGCAATTGTGCTTGTCAAGTTCCTGATCTCGCCGAATGCATTTTCGATGGTCTTCGGGCGGACTGCCTCGCCTGCAGTGCCGGCGGAGAGGATCGGATTCCTGGCATTGCCCAGAGCCGCGGGCCCCGCGGTCGAGGGCAGAAGTGGAGGCGATGGCCGGCCGGCAAGCGTTACCCCGCGCCGGCCTCTTGTCGCGCCGACGTCTGTCCCGTCGATGATCCCTGAGTCGCCACCTGGTGCCCGCCCCGAGACCGACGGGGGAACGGGGCCTCTGGTTGGCGGTGGTGGCCCCACGCGCGGCATCCGGCCCCGATACTCCGACCCCAGGCTATGGGCTGCCCCGGGCGATATCATTGCCGCCCCGAAAACGGCCACCCAACGTCTCGACAGCGTGATTGCGACAATTATCCAGCCGTTCAACGACTCAGTGAGAATTGCCTCGGGCCAGAAGAAACCCGGCGACTGGACATTCGAAAAGGGCGGCCGCAAATACGGAATCGATCAGCAGTACATCCGGCTTGGCAAGGTGTCGATCCCGACCGCTTTGCTCGCAATGCTGCCGATCAACACAACAGGAAATCCAACGGTCAATGACCGGAACCGGCTCCAGAACCAGCTTCACTCGGACATTTTCTCGCAAGCTCAGCGAGGGATGAACGAAGCTGATTTCAAGAAAGCGGTAAAGAGCATCCGGGAGAGGAAGGAGAGAGAGCGTGCCATGGCGCTGAACTCACCGGATAAAAAAACGGGACCAGCTGAGCAGCCGGTCCCGGGAAGCCCGCCGCCGCGCGACTAAGCGGTGCGGGGGATAGCCGCGGCCGCCATTACTTCCATGGTGCCGAGCGGCCTGAAGACACCGCAGATCACGCCGAGGATGCTGAAGTCATCGTCGGGCTTGATGACAATCTCTCGTTCGGATGGATTTGCAGGCTCAAGCACGACTGCCCCGTCCTGATGTGTCAGCGTCTTGACAGTTGCTTCTTCGCCGATTCTTGCCGCGATGATGTCATTGTCCTTAGAGCTGGCGGACGGGTTGACCATGACGAAATCGCCGTCGTTGATCGAACGGCCGATCATGCTGTCGCCTTTCACCTTCAGGAAATACACTTCCTCGGCCGGAATGAACCGGCGATCCATCGTGATGTAACCGTCTTTGTGCTCCGGCAGAAGCGTAGGCTCTCCGGCGTGAATCCGCCCGTAGTATGGAACCGGATTGGTCTTGCTTCCTCCGGTGAACCCCAGTAATCGCACCCCGCGCGAACGGGTGGGGTCGCGCTCGATATATCCTTTTTTGGCGAGGGACTGAAGCAGGTCGGAAACTGTTTTCGTCGACTTGATGTGAAACTGCCTGCCGATGTCGCGAATGCTCGGCTGGTATGTGTTTTCAGCGGTGAAGTCGAGCAGATACGTGTAGACCGAGCTCTCGATGGGGGTCAATGTCTCAGCCATTGTGACTCCGGAAATTGCGATGCGAGGGACTGTGAAACGGCCGTTTGGCCATCGCAAATCTGCAATGGACGGGTGGCAGCGTCAACATCATGAATGCGATCGGGCTGTGTCAACCGGGAGTGCTGGTCAACCATGCTTCAGCGTCGGCAAGGCGGCTAAGCGAGAGCCCACGGCCCATCATCACGAGCACCTCAAACATCCCGGGGCTCACGCTCATACCTGTCAGCGCGGTTCGCAACGGTTGAAAAACCTTGCCTGCGGATATCCCCCGTGACTCCGCAAGATCACGCAGTGCCGCCTCAAGCGTGCCGGCTTCCCAGCTCTCGATTGACGCTAGTGATTCGCGGGCTGATCGGATGATGCCGGCCGATGCCTCAGAGTCTTTCCAGCTTTTCGCGATCGACTCTGCGTCGTATTCGATCGGCTCCGGAAAGTAGGGCCTTGCCTGTCGCACGATGTCGTCGATGGTTCGCGCACGAACGCGAAGCAAATCGAGGAGTGACAGGTACCAATCGCGGCGATGCGCGATGGTGTTCTCGTTCACCAGCCCGGCACTCATCATCGCCACTGTGACGCGCGGTTCGAGCTCAGCAAGAGGAATGCGCGACAGATGCTGGCCGTTCATCCAGTCCAGCTTCTGCGGGTCGAAGATGGCGGCCTTACGCTGCAAGCCCCGCGGCGTGAACAGCAAGATCATCTCCTCCATTGTCATCACTTCGCGGTCGCCGCCGGGAGACCAGCCGAGGAGCGCGAGAAAATTGAGCATGGCGCCGGGCAGCAGGCCCAGGTGCTGGTAGTCTCCAACTGCGGTTGCACCGTGCCGCTTGCTCAGCTTTTTACCATCGGTGCCATGGATCATGGGCAGATGCGCGAACTGTGGTTCCCCGGCGCCGAGTGCGCGGTAGAGCAGAATCTGTTTGGGCGTGTTGGAGATGTGGTCATCGCCGCGCATCACCAGGGTGATGCCCATCGCTATATCGTCGGAGACAACAGCGAGGTTGTAGATGGGCGTTGCGTTGGAGCGGAGGATCACAAAGTCGTCGAGATCCTTGTTGGGGAATGAGATGGTTTCGTGGACGAGGTCGTCCCAGTGAGTGGTGCCTTCCGGAATGCGGAAGCGCACGACATGGGATTCGCCGTCCGCCACCCGCCTCTCCACTTCGTCTTCGGCGAGACGATCACAGCGCCTGTCGTACTTGAAACTCTCCTTCCGTCCATCGGATTCCTTGCGCCTTTCATCCAACTCTCCGGGAGTGCAGAAGCAACGGTAGGCAGCGCCGTTGTCGAGCATGGTCAGCGCATCGCGGCGATGGCGCTCGAGGTTCGCGCCCTGATAGACTACTTCCTCATCCCAGGCGAGACCGAGCCATTCGAGCCCGTCGAAGATCGCGCGGGTGCTTTCATCGGTGCTGCGGGCTTTGTCGGTATCCTCGATACGGAGCAGGAAGTCGCCGTTGTTGTGGCGGGCATACAGCATGTTGAACAGCGCCGTCCGTGCGCCCCCGACATGCAGGTAGCCGGTGGGCGAGGGTGCGAAGCGCAGACGTGGGCGGCGTGCAGTATCGTTCATTTCGCGGGGAGTGCGCGGGTTCCGGGTAACAAAACGGGTCCGCCTTCCCGATGCGGACCCGCATTCAAAACGGAGAGAGAGGGATTCGAACCCTCGATACGCGTTTCCACGTATGCCGGTTTAGCAAACCGGTGCCTTCAGCCTCTCGGCCATCTCTCCGGGAGGTGTCGCAACGTATTGAAACAGCAGGGCTTTCTCAACCCCGGCGTCGGCACGAATCTGGCCTGTGCGACTACCAATGAGTCGACTATCGCGGAACTCTGTCATACTCGCGGCCGTGATGCTGTCGCTTGCCTGCGCACCCCGTGGCTCATCGCGCGTGTCGCCGGCAGTGCCGGACCAGTTCTGGAGCTCGCTTACCGAACTCTGCGGCAAAGCCTACACGGGACGGCTGGTGCAATCCGTTCCCCGGGATACGACATTCGAAGGGAAGTCGCTCGTGATGCATGTGCGTCGCTGTACAGGGACGGAAATTCGGATTCCATTCCACATCGGATCAAACCGTTCGCGCACTTGGGTGATTACGCGGACCGGCACTGGATTGCGACTGAAACACGATCACCGCCATACCGACGGATCAGAGGACCGGATAACGCAGTATGGTGGTGACACTCGACACCCGGGCGTCCCAGGCGTTCAGGAGTTTCATGCGGATTCGCTGACCGCATCGCTCATTCCCGCCGCGATCACGAATGTCTGGACGCTCGAGATCAGAGGCGGCGAAACATTTGCTTACGCTCTTCGACGAGAGGGAACCGAGCGGCAATTCCGCGTGGAATTCGATCTCACCCGCAGTGTGCCGCTACCGCCGGCGCCGTGGGGCGCCAGCCCCGATTGAGGCAGAGGTTGAGAAACAAATTAGTTCAGGCCTGAATAAAAGATGGCATTCACCGGGCGCGTAAAATTGCTATCGGCCCGGTATCCGGCTGCGTTGCCTGAATGCGATCAAATTCCGAATGCCGCTACTTACCCGCAGAAAAAATCTGCAGAGCGGCGATCTGACTCCAATGCAGCATGATCTCGTTTCCGGGCACCAGCTCTATCCGACGAAATGCATCGGGCTTCGTCTCGAGGAGCTCGATCAGCTCGTCAATCGGCTGCGACCCGAGCTGGAGTTGATGCCCTCCGACGAGATACAGCTTTGCACCGGTAATCTGTTTTGCCATTGCGCTACCCAACAGGCATTTTTGTGGCCACTGATTGGCTGGGCTGGCTTGAGTGATGGACCGATAAGCCGCCAGTCGTACCTCAGCGGCCCTGCCCCGCCCCGATATGTGAGCTCTCCGGCTCTTTCTCTGCGCTCTATCCGGTCTACCCACTCGGCGTCCTGAGCCACTGCGTGATCCATGTTACTCACGTCCAGGGCAAATAGGCGAACCTGGCGACTGGCTGATGGTGCATATTTGTGCATATAAGATGTAGTCGGGGATCAGGTGCTGCCGCGGTAATGGTCCGCGGTGGCGCATCGTACATGCATCTTCCACAAGTTATATCGGCCCCGATGGACTGCGATGCGTGCTCATCCGCGCATGTGCATGCTGTCCTGAAACAGGCGGTTTGGACCATGAGCAGATGTTGAAAAAGTCCGAAATAGTTCCCGGGAATGCCCCGCTCCACGAGGCAATTGTTGCTCTCGAAGCAATGCTGAGGGAAATGCGGCTTTGTGACGAGATATCGGTAAAACTGTTTGGAGTCACTGCGGCGCAGTTGCGATTGCTATGCGAGCTGGCGGTCACGGATGAGCAATCGGTGACGATGCTGAGTGCGGCGCTCAATTCGAACCAGAGCACGGTTTCCGAACTGCTGACAGCTCTGACCAGGAAAGGCCTGACCCTCAAGCGTCCGGTCGCAACCGACGATCGCGCTGTGGCAGTCAAACTCAGCGGGCGGGGCAGGAAGATCGCCCTGAAAGCTCAGGGGGTGGGGCGGCCTCTTCTGATGGGGGCGTTATCTGAAATGCCTGTCAGCGGCGTCGCGACTCTGGTTGCATCGGTGAGGCGGCTGACCAACGAAATGGAAGCGCAACGGGACCGGCTGGCCCGCCCATAGCTGCAAAGTTCAGAGCGGCGCCCCGACACGCGTAAGGCTCCGCGCGGTCGTAGCGTCAGTCGCATGAGAGGAGCGGCGGGGGATTGCTCGAACGGAATGTTGGCGTAATCCGATGCCGACAGTTATATATCGGCGCCGATGCAAAATCTTTCTTCTGGCCTCCACAGCGATGCGGCAGGTAAACGCAGGAACGAAGCGCTGCGGGCCGATGTCGCCCGACGGCTCCGCAACGTCTGCCGTGACTGGCCGGACGAAGATTTTGCAAGGATCGTAGACAAGATCACGCGCACGGCGATCAAGTATGCAGCGCCATTGCGGCTTGACGAGTAGCTGCATTGCGGCGAGCGTTGTCGGCGTCTTGTTATCCTCATGCTGCGTTCCGCTGGCGATGACAGGGCGCCGAGGCAGAGCCCCGGCTGATCAAGTACAGCGAGTCAGGAACCGGCGGTCACATGCTTCTTCTGTGCATCGAACGCAGCCAGTGCCTCCTCATCACCGCTTCTTGTATTCCTCCGTGTGCCATTGCTTTAGCTCAGCGATGGCATTAACGACCAGCGGATTTCAAGAATCCGGTCGCTGAACCGGTCGACCACCGCTTGCGATGGCGTACACTCCGCCAAGCCGTTCGTAAAGGGCTTGCTCTGGCATCGTTTCATTCTCCCTGAATCACGAGCTGAGTTGATCAACTGAGCTTCGGCGCTGCGTGCGCTAGTTCACGGCAATCCTGCCAGAGATGGACGTGCCGTGAATCCGGCAGTGGTAAGGGTACGTGCCAACCGCCGCGAAAGTCCGTACACAAGTACCATTCGCCTGCACGCCTGAGGCAATCCCGTGGTCAAAAACCACCTCGTGCTCCAGCCATCGGGGATCGGAGTGGTCTCGAGTGCGCGCCCTGTGCATGATGATGCGGGGCGTTGAGAAACAGAACTTGAGGACGATCACTTCGGCGCTGCGCGGAGTGTTTCGCGACGATCCAGCACGCGTGCCGAGTTCCTGCGTCTGGCGCACGCATCGTCCGAGAGTTGTTGAGTACGCCGATTACCGCAAGACGCGCCAGCTGGCGCCGGGCGCGTAATGGCACGCTCGTGTGCATCGTCGCTTCGGCGCAGATTGGTTGCTTACCGCGGGCAACCACCCAGGCGGTGACGATCCGGGCTTTTGCATTTTCGCCGTCGGCAGATACGGTGCGGGTGGGCGACACACTCGTATGGCGAAACCGGGACCTCGTGCCGCATACCGCAACGGCGCGAGATGAGACGTTCGACTCCGGAAGTCTCGAGGCTGATGCTTGGTGGCGCCTCATCGCGCGTACCCCGGGGGTGTATCCGTACATCTGCACTTTTCACCCGGCCATGGCTGAACGATCGTCGTACGCTGACGCGTCGTCCGCACTATCCCCCTAAACACGTTATCGACAGGAAACTCTCATGACGAAACTCTTGCTGCCAGCTTCCCATCATCCTCGCTCTGGCCGCCTGCAGCGGCACTGAAACTGACCGGACACAGAGCGGGGAAATTGATACTGCGTTGGCCCCGGCCTCAGCGCCTGAGACCGCCCCGCGGCATCCACCTCGGTTCCGGCCGTTACCGATCCCCAGATCGCCGCGATCGTTGTGGCGGCCAATAATGTGGCCATCGAAGCCAGCAGCTCGCGGGGTCGAAGCATCCGATCAAAGGTCAGGTCGTTCGCCCGGCAAATGGTCACCGACCATTCCGCGGTGAACAAGGCGGCCACGGCACTTGTTACGAAACTCGGCGTCACGCCCGAGGAAAACGCGACGAGCCGTCAGCTCATCGAGGCGGGTACGCAGAACCTCAAGACGCTGGAGGGAAAGTCAGGCAAGGACTTCGTTCAGGCGTACATCGACAACGAAGTCTCGTACTACCAGACCGTGCTGGACGCGCTCGACAACACGCTCATTCCGAATGCGCAGAACGCGGAGGTCAAAGCCCTGCTCGTGCAGACTGGGCCGGCGTTCGTCGCGCACCACAAGCTTGCTCAGGACATCCAGAACTCGCTTAAGCGCTGATAGATGGCTTGTATCATTGTACAAGGCGATGTGCGGGCGGTGAGCTTGGAACGGGCCTCCGCATTGCCGCCTCGTGGCTCACCTCGAAGCGACCCCCTTGGCGCTGTGAGAAAAATTGTATGGTCGAGACGCAATCGGTTTGGGTGCCGTAGCCTTGACAAAATTGTTTTTTTGTATAGCCTAATCCACGCTCGGTTGGCGGACCAAGGCTACTCGCTTTTCAGGCGCTGAGGAAAACAGCTGAGCGGCGGCCTCAAGATTGCAACCCGGCTCGAAATTAACCGACCCGGGCATCGACCCGTGGGCTCTTAAAGAGAGGTCAGAGTTGGCGAGTGATGACGGTGGAGACGCGAAGGTAGCGGCCGCAGTCGCGGTGACGGCTGCAATATTTTCGCCGCGCGTGCGTGAGCTGCTGCGCCGAGGTGCCGTTCAGGGGCTTGCCGGCGCGCTCAAGGCGGGTGACGCGCTTGCCTCGTTTGCGCGCGGAGTGAGTCATGGTATTCAGGAGTCCACCGAGCCACCCCGTCCGGCCGTCAATTCGTCTGCTGCGACTGGAGAAGGGGTACCCGTGGGCGTACCCATTGCCCGAGCTCCCACACCACCTGTCGGGGCAACGGCCACCGGTGCGGGAGATAACTCTGCGCCGGGGGTTCCCATGCGTCCGCCCATCAAGGTGCGGCGTCGTGGAGCGAAGACCGCGAAATCTGCCGCGAAATCAAGGGCCGCGCCGACGGATCAAGGAAACCCACGAAGTGGCGGATGACTGAGCGCGGGCCTGCTGCTGAGAGTGTAGCTTCACCAGTTCCTCCAGCTGCTGCCTCATCCGGGGATGCCGCGCGGGAGCTTGGAGAAAACGTCGGTCGTTTGGCCGCCCTCACGCTGCGGCGGTTCCGGTCATTGGCTGTCGCCGGTCTGGCAACTGCCAGGGCGCCGACCGCGTCCGGAGCCTCCGAACCAGCCGGTTCTCCCGAAAGCGGGCCCGCAAGCGCCCCGACGCCTGCCGCGACAGCACGTGCAGAGGAGATCATAAGCCGCGCTGCTGCTCAGTTCAGTGCGGTCGCAGCTACTGGCGCCGACCGTTTGAACAGGGCGGCGGCACTTGCCCGCGAGGAGGCGGAGGACATCTGGGTCGACGCAGAAGAGCTTCGGCGGCGCTCTTCCCGCACCGATGCCAGCGACATGCCGTGAGCTCGATCCACCGGTGAGGCCAATCCCGCGACCCGAAGCTCTGGGTGCCGCATCAATTCATAGGTAAGACCGCTGTCGCGACGTAGACCGCTGTCGCGGCACGTGAAATGACCGCCAGCGCAGTTGCGGCCGATCCGCGTCTGGTGCATCGCGCCTGCGGTCGGGTGCGGGTGCATCTTCCCGGATGGACAGGAGCTGCTCAGGCGACGCTGGAAGCTCGTGTGTGTCGCGAGCCTGGTATTCGCAAAGTCCGGGCGAACTCGCTCACCGGCAATATCCTCGTGCACTTCGATCCCGAGCTGACCGACGACCTGCGCGTACTTTCAATGCTGCGCAGCACCCGCCTGTTCGCCGAGGCCCACCCTGCACGGGCCAGCGATGACGGGCATAGGGATGTTGCGGTGCTTGCCGGGCGCCAGCGATCCAGCCGCCGGGTTCGCGCCGATGTCGTTAGTGAGGCTGCGAGAACGACTCCGCACGCTGCTAAGAGCGAGATGGTGCCTCCTGGTGCACTTCGCACTGACGATCTTCGTCGGAGCGCGACGCGCACTGCCGGGGCGGCGCTCGGACTTGCGATGCTGTTCGGACGACGGCTGGCCGGGGCCGGCGGGCCCCCGGTCACGTCGGGCGCACCCGCCGTAGTCGCTGGCACTATAAGCCTGATCCAGAGCTTCCCCGCGCTACGCGAAAAGGCTCACGAGCGGCTCGGTCCCGAGGCTGCCGAAGTGCTCTTCGACGTTGCAAGCATCGTAAGTCTCACGCTCGCCGGCGGCACCTTTGGGCTACTGCTCAACGGCCTCACGGCCGGACGACTTCTCAGTACTGCTATTGCCGGCCGCGCTGCCCGGCGGCGTTTCGAGGAGAAGCTGGAGCAAGGGCCCGCACCCGTTCCAGGCGCCATAATCCGGCTCGAAACCGGCGAGCGGCTCCCGCTCCCCGGTACCATCGCGGACGGCGTGACGACCTGGATCGGCGTGGACGGCCTGCCGGTTGCCGTGGAACCCGGCGGCCGCATTCCCGCTGGCCAACTGCTCCTTAGTGGACCGTGCGCGGTGACGTTAGCCCGCCCGCTACGCAATGCTCTGCCTGCGCCGCGCCCCTTGCCCCCCCCAGAGCCGCGCTATGACCGCTATCGGCGAACATCGGGGTGGGTGTCGCTGGCCTATGGGGGCGTCACCGCGGTGGCGTCTCGCTCACTTGAGCGCACGTTTGCGGCGCTTCTCCTGGTCAACCCCCGCGCAGCACTTACCGGCGAGGATGCGGCAGATAGCGGAGCGCTGGCTCGCGTCCTGCGCGCCGGCGTGACAGTTGTCGACCCCGGAGCGAAGCACCTCATGCGGCTTCCTGACGCCATCGTCCTTGGCAGCCCGCGTTTGCTGGCGAGCGGGATTGAGCTTCACGCCGCCGTGCCGGTCTCGGGCACCGATGCCGCCGAAGTCACTGCCCTCGCTGCTGCCGTTGCCGCAGCCGCGGAGGCGCCTTGGAGCGCCGCTTTTCGAAATGTCGCCAGGACAGCGGTGTCGGTGGAAGACGGTCACTTTGACGGGGTGGTTGGCAGCGCTACGCGCGACGGCGTGCGGTATACGCTTCGAGCCGCTCGCGAGAGCGATCGAATTGCTGCATCAATCCGCCTGCAGCATCGCGAAGATCAACTGCTGGTCCTCCGGCGGGTAGGGCAGCGGCGACCACTTGGTGTGCTGGCAATTCGTCCCAGAATCTCCGAGCGCGCCACGGACCTTGTGCGGACATGTGGCGAGCGCGGAGTCCAGCTAGCCCTGCTCGCCGCAGGGGACTCTGCGGCGGCGCAGGGGGTTGCGGCGCGGGCAGGAATTGCTTTGGCCCCAGATCCGGATGCAGTGTCCGTGATCTGTCGGTGGCAGGCGGAGGGGCAGCGAGTAGCGTTTGTTGCGGACACGCCCGACGCGGCTCCCGCGTTTGCCGCCGCTGATCTCGCGATTGCGGTAAACAGGGGGCGGTCACCGTTCGCTGCCGGCGTCGACCTGTTGGCGCCCGATCTCGGTGCCGTTGCATGCATTGTCGAGGCGGCGGCACGGCGCGACCTGGCGGCGCGCGACTCGGTGGGTCTCTCTGCCCTGGCCAACGTAGTCGGTGCTGTGTGGGGACTTCGCGGCCAACCCCCCATGGCACTGGCGACGCTGCCCGTCAACACCGCGGCGCTCACTGCGCTTGCGGCAGGATGGGCACGCCTGCGCGGAGGCGAGCGAGCCACGTCCGTTGTGGGGGAGACGGCCGATCCCCGTCCGGAGAGATGGGGACGGCAGAGCGCCGAGGAAGTACTCCGCGTATTCGAGACCACGGACATGGGATTGTCCAGCGTAAGCGCCGCGGCGCGGCTAAAGGTGATACCGTTGGCCCGCCGCCCAAATCCGCTCCTCGTTGCCGCCCTCGACCAGATCAAATCGCCCCTAACGGCCATCCTTGCGGCCGGCGCCGGACTCTCACTCTTCCTCGGCTCCCCTGCAGACGCGGTCATGATTGCAGCAATGCTCGTGGCCAATGCAGCCGCAGGAGTCTGGCAGGAGCTGCGCACGGGTCAGGCGGCAGATGCCCTGGAGCAAATGAGCGCACCAACAGCGCGCGTGTTGCGTGATGGTCACCCCAGCTCGCTCCCTGCCGGCGAGATCGTTCCGGGCGACGCGCTGCTCCTCGCCCGCGGCGACCGTGTGGCAGCCGACGCGCGCCTCATCGCTGCGCACCGGCTGGAGGTGGATGAGGCGTCGCTGACCGGCGAGTCGTTGCCAGTTTCCAAGACACTCGTGGGCGCTCGGGAGGCAGACCGGGTAGTGCTCGCTGGGAGCGACGTCACTCTCGGCACCGGGCAGGCCGTGGTCACCGCCGTAGGGCCGGATACGCTAATGGGCGCAGCTATCGCCGCGATGGCCGCTGGCAGCCCCTCCCGGCAAACGCCGCTAACGACGCGGCTGCACCAGATGCTTCGCCAGGTGCTGCCGATCGCAGGGGCGGGTGGCGGCATCGTCGCTGTGTCGGGCCTGTTGCGCCGCGAGCCGGCCCTCCCAAGCCTAGCCCTCGGCGCCACCGCCGCACTCGCGGCGGTGCCGGAGGGACTACCGCTCCTGGCGTCGCTTGGCGAGGCTGCGGTGGCCCGGCGTCTCGCGGCTCGCAATGCGATCGTCCGACGCCCCTCCGCAGTCGAGGCACTGGGGCGTGTCGACACCGTTTGCGCCGACAAGACCGGAACCATGACCGAGGGACGGCTCGCGCTCGCGCTCATCGCAGACGCGGAGCGTGAGCTTCGCCTGCCTGGCGACCTCCCGCCGGAACTGCAACTGGTACTCGTCACGGCCGCCCTTGCTGGCCCGCACCCAGACGCGCCGGATGCCGATGTCGACCCAACAGACGCTGTTGTCGCCAGAGCTGCGGACACCGCCGGACTTGGCGACGCCGTGAGGGCAGCCCGCGCTGCGGATCTGCCTTTCGAGTCGGCGCGCCTTTTTCACGCGTCCATCGTCGAGAATAGACTCTGCGCCGAGGGCGCCGCTGAAGCTCTTGCTCCTCTATGTGACCGCGTGCGACGCGGCGGTGTCGACCACTTCCTCGACGACGCGGGCAGGGAGGCGCTGCTCGATCGGGCGCAGCAGCTCGCCGCACAGGGGCTGCGGGTGCTCATGGTTGCCGAGGGCGCGGCGCAGGTTCCGCTCCAGGAGCCACACAGCCTGGTCGCGCTCGGCTTTCTGGGGCTGGCAGACCCATTGCGCGCCGGTGTCCTGAACGCCGTGCGGCGCTGCCACGCGGCAGGTATCCGCGTAATCATGATCACCGGCGATCACCCGGCAACGGCCCGCGCGATTGGGCGCGACGCGGGGCTCGTTGACGACGAGGGACTCGTTCTTACCGGTGCCGACATCGTCAACCTCGAGGAGCGCGAGCTTGACATGATGCTCGAGCAGGCGACGATCATTGCGCGCGCTACCCCGGTTGACAAGGTACGTATTGTCGAGAGCCTTCAGCGACGCGGGCACACCGTAGCCATGACGGGCGATGGTGTAAACGACGCGCCGGCGCTGCGCTTGGCGGACGTGGGCGTCGCCATGGGGCGGGGCGGGACTGAGGTCGCACGCCAGGCCGCTGATGTGGTGCTCACTGACGACGACTTCGCTACGCTGGTTGAAGCGTTCGTCGAGGGGCGCACATTCTGGCGCAATATCCGCCGGTCGCTCGGGCTTCTCCTCGGGGGGAACCTGGGCGAGCTCGGCTTGGTTGTGGGGGCCAGCCTCCTCCGACTCGCATCGCCGCTGACGGGTCGCCAGATCCTGATGATGAACCTCATGACCGATGTGCTCCCGGCGCTTGCTGTCGTGCTCGCGCGGCCGAAGCACCATGACCTTGCAGCGCTCGCTCGCGAGGGCGCATCGGCGCTCGGCAAACCGCTTCGGAACGAGGTGTTCGCCCGCGGCGGCGCGACGGCTGTGCCATCTTTGGTGATCTATCTCATTGCGCTCCGCGCCAAGGGTGCTGCAGTTGCCCAGACCGTCGCCTTCGCGAGCATCGTCTCCACCCAGCTCGCCCAGACGCTCGACGCCGGTTCCAAGGAAGGGGACGCGGGCCCGTCGATCCACCGCGTAGTCGCGGGTACGGCTGGCGTACTTGCGGCGATGCTCATTCTGCCGGCCTTCCGCGCCTTTGCGGGTCTCGTCGCGCCGACTCCGCTCGGATGGGGGCTGATCGGTGCAAGCACTCTCACGTCGGTGATGCTCGCCCGCACGTTCGCTGTAGACCCTGTTTTCAATGCGGTCGGTCCCACCCCGCTGAAGGAGATGGCCGAATCCGTTCCAGGAAGGGGCGCGGACGGGCCCACGCGAACAGAGGCGAAAAATCTGTGACTTCGATCAGCACCCTCGAGTGCTTTTGCATGAACTTTGGAGCGAACCAGGACAGCTTCGGGCTTGCATGACGGAGGGTGAGGGACTCGAACCCCCAAGCGGTTGCCCGCGCCAGTTTTCAAGACTGGTGCAATAGCCATTCTGCCAACCCTCCCGTACTGCAATCCAGACTCGCGGAAGCTATGCGCGATACACTGGATTCTCAACCTTGCAGGCCGTCAGGGAAACTGTATGGGAGCCCATAGATTTCCGGCCAGCAGCCCGCGGTGCTCTAATGCCGGAACTGCCGCTGGCCCGTAAACACCATCGCAATGTTCTTTTCATCGGCCGCTCCTATCACCTCCGCATCCCGCACCGAGCCGCCCGGCTGAACGATGGCCGTGATGCCGGCTTCCGCCGCCTGGTCGACGCCGTCACGGAACGGAAAGAAAGCGTCCGACCCCAGCACGGCTCCAATGGTCTCATGGCCGGCAATCCGGGCTTTGTGAACCGAAAGAAATGCCGCGTCCACTCGCGACATCTGCCCCGCGCCAATACCGATCGTCGCGCCGTCCCGTGCAAGCAGGATTGCATTTGACTTAACGCTGGCCACCGCCCGCCACGCGAAGCGCAGATCCACCTGCTCATCTTCGGTCGGTTGCCGCTTCGTGACGACGGTCCACTCAGCGGTCGACGTCTTTGTATTCGCACGCTCCTGAACAAGGAATCCCCCGCGTACGCGCTTGTAGTCGAGCGCATGGTCCTTCCACACCGCCCTGCCTTCAAGCACACGCAGATTCTTCTTCCGGCCCAGGATCTCGAGCGCTTCGACGCTGAACTCGGGCGCGACAATGCACTCGACAAATAGACTCGATACAGCCTCCGCCGTTTCAGCGTCAACCGCTACGGTGAGTGAAATTACCGACCCAAACGCCGACAGTGGATCGCAGGCAAGGGCCTTACGGTATGCGTCAATCGCGGTCGATCCCGTTGCAAGTCCACAGGGAGTGGTATGCTTGATGATTGCGCAGCAGATCTCACCCTCGAAGGAATCTGTCGTCAACAGCGCCCCTTCGAGGTCGAGGAGATTGTTGAATGACAACTCCTTGCCGCCCTTCTGCGTCAGACCGGCAAGGCCGTTGCCGCTCGGTTCGATGTAAAAAGCGGCCCGTTGCCCTGGATTCTCGCCGTAACGGAGCGTCTGCGCACGATGGAGTGATACAGTCGTCCGATCTGGAAACTCCTCCGCGCGCTCACACGCGAACCACCTCGAAATCGCCGCGTCATATCCGGCAGTGTGCGCAAAAACCTTCTCGGCCAGCAATCGGCGCAGGTCAACGTCGTCGTCATTGGCGGAAAAGGTTGCGAGGACACGGCCATAATCGGCAGGGTCTACAACGACGGTCACCGAGGCGAAATTTTTTGCTGCCGATCGCAGCATTGACGGTCCGCCAATATCGATGTTCTCGATAACAGTCTCGGCCTTCACACCCGGCTTCGAAGCGGTCGCTTGAAACGGATAGAGATTCACCGCCACCAGATCGATCGGCGAGATACCATGTTCCTCGGCCGCGGCCACATGTGCGGGGATGTCCCGCCGGGCAAGCAATCCGCCATGAACCAGTGGATGAAGCGTTTTCAACCGGCCATCGAGAATCTCGGGGAATCCGGTAAGCTCGCTCACATCCCTCACTGACATTCCCGCCGCCCGCAGCGCCTTGGCGGTCCCGCCCGTGGAAACCAGCTCCCACCCCATACCGGTCAGTCCCTGCGCGAAATCGACGAGACCGGTTTTGTCGGAAACAGAAAGAAGGGCAAGCGGCATGTCAGAAGTCGGCAGAATATTCGGAATCATTGAGCGCGGCCACCATATCGACCACGCGAGGATATACGAGATGTTCGATAGCAAGCACGCGCCTGGCCAGTGACTCGGCCGTGTCATCAATCCGCACGCGCATCTGCCATTGAGCAATTACAGGCCCCTGATCAAACTCATCGTCAACGAGATGAACCGTGACCCCTGTCATGGTCGCACCAGATGCGAGAACGGCTGCATGCACCCTCGCGCCGTACATGCCGGCACCGCCGAAATCAGGGAGCAATCCCGGATGGATGTTCACGACGCGCCCGTGAAACGCGGCTATCACAGAAGGAGGGATTCGTTTGAGGTAGCCCGCCAGTACCACCAGGCCGATAGAGAAACGTTCGAGCAGATTCAGGAGCGCACCACCGTCATCGGTTGCGTCAAAAATCTCCGCCGGAATGCCGGCGGCCCGGGCGCGGAGTAACGCTCCGGCCGAGTCACGGTTTGCCGCGACGAGAGCCACTTCGGCGGTCGCTGACGGTCGTTGGGCATAAAAGTCGAGAATGGCCTGGAGGTTCGTGCCCCCGCCAGACGCGAGCACTGCGATACGAACTGACATGCCGCGATTCTACCGCGCCGAAGCGGTCCCAGTAAGAGTCAGACCGGGCCCGATACACGAACTTGACAACCCGTGTCCCGAGAGTAGCGAGGGCCCGCGCCACACATCACGCGTTGGACCCGCTATTCATCAGCGGGCGGCAAGATACCAGTCGAGGACCTGGCCCATTGATTTCGCCACGCATGCTGTTTCACCGGCAAGATCGATCTCACTGCGAGGAGTCTCCGGGCTCGGCACCAGCACGCCAGTGCCGCCAAACGCAATGCCCGGCGCGATGTCACGCCAGCGATCCCCGATGTAAAGCGAGCAGCCCAGGTCGATGCCAGGCCGCTCCCTGGCTGCCTGCTCGAACAAGGCTCCTCCCGGCTTTCTGCAATTGCACAAGTCGTCCGGCGCATGAGGGCAGTAATACGACGCATCGAGATGAGCGCCATGTACCGCAAGCATTTCTTCAAGATGTATCACCAGCCGCTCGTAGTCAGCGATGGTGAAAAATCCTCTGCCGATTCCTGACTGATTAGTGACGACGATTACCGGAATCGAGGCTGCATTGATGCGGGCAATTGCAATGGCGGCACCATCGATGAGCCGGACCTGATTGAGCCGCGAGATGTAATGACCATCCTCGATGATGGTCCCGTCACGATCGAGGAATACGGCGCTGGGCGGTTTGTTCAGAACTCTTCTGTGCCGAGCGCGGAGACCACCGCGCGAGTGAAGGCTGCATCGTCGCTGACGGGAACGGTGCGCATGTCGAGAAGGACTCTGTCATCGGCGATGCGCGCGATGACCGGAGTGGCGCCGCTTCTGAGTGCAAGCTCGATCGCTTTCACGTCACCGGCGAGTGAAACTCCGGCCGAAGGGATTGCAGCCGTCGGAAAAGCTCCGGCGCCGACACTGGCAACCGTGTCGACAACCGCGCCGCATACACCCGCGCCGGTCAGCGCCGTGACCAGTTTCGAGCAGCGCGACCGAACGCTCGCGACGCTGGCGGTGATCATCGCCAACGCTGGAATCTGGCTAATGGCGAGCTGAGGTTCACGATACAACGCGAGTGTGGCGCCGAGGGCGGCGATCGTCAGCTTGTCGACCCGCATTGCCCGCGCGAACGGATCCTGCCGCAGTCGGTCAATAGCACGCGCTCGGCCGACGACGATCCCCGCCTGCGGACCACCCAGCAGCTTGTCACCGCTCATGAGAACGAGCGTTGCGCCAGCCGCCAGAGCCATTCGTGCCGTCGGCTCGCCGCTGAGGCCGTATTCCCCGAGGTCCAGCAGCAGCCCGCTGCCAAGGTCATGAATGATGGGGATATCGTGCTCGCGCGCGATCGGCGCCAGCGATTGCACGCTGGTGTCGGCGACGAAGCCGGAAAGCGCGAAGTTGCTGCGATGAATTTTCGCGATGGCACCGGTTCGCGGCGTGAGAGCGCGGCGATAGTCGTCAACGTGAGTGCGGTTGGTCGTGCCGACTTCGACGAGCGCGGTGCCGCTCCGCTGCATGATGTCGGGCACGCGAAAACTACCGCCGATCTCCACCAGCTCACCTCGCGAAACGATCGTTTCACGCCCGCGGGCGAGCGCACTCAGTGACAGCACCAGTGCCGATGCACAATTGTTCACCACAATTGCGTCTTCGGCGCCCGTCAGTTCGCGCAGCAGCGATACACAGTGCACGTAGCGAGAGCCTCGCCGCGCTTCAGCAAGATCGTATTCAAGATTCGTGAACCCGGCGGCTGTTTCCACAATCGCGGAAATCGCGCATTCGGCCAGGGGAGCGCGACCAAGGTTGGTGTGCAGGACGACGCCAGTGGCGTTGAATACCCGTCGAAGTGATGAGCGCGTGGATGTCTCGACCTGGCGGTCAATCGCGCTGTCCCAATCGGTGCCTGATTGATGGCCCCCCGGCGCGTCGCGAACCAGCTGCACGGTCTGCCTGACAGCGTTTACAATGAGACTCCGCGGATGGCGTTCGAGCAGAGAGCGAACATGCGCTGTTTCGAGCAGGGAAGTCACGCTCGGTAGCGCCCGCCGCGCATCAGTCATCTTCGGACGGGCGTCGGCTTCGGTATTTCGCGGACTGGCGCCGGCGGCTTCGCCGCAGGCGGCGAAACGGCAGGAGGCAAGGGAATCGTGGCGGTGCGCTCGCTCGATCTCGCTACTCCGACAAGGCTCCTGATGTCGATTGCGCGAACGCGATAATCGATGCCAGCGCGGAGGGGAGCACCGAGTGCAACGACGAGTGTTCGCGGGGGCACCGGTTTCGATGGCCGTGTCGTTTCTACAATAACGCCGGGGGTCTCGAACACAGAGTCACGCGCCTCCGCAGCCGACCTCACGCTCACCACCGGCAACCGGGTGGAGTCGGGTGCAGTCACAGTCACAGACGCGGCAGTGAAAGCCGCCGGGACAAGAATCGGCCCGTCGAAATTCAATACCAGCGTCACCGAATCGCGAATTGAAACTTCAGAAATGCGCGGTCCGACTGAATCGTGGACAAACGCCAGCAGCTCGACACTCGCGGAGTCGGCAAGGCTGATGGCAACTGAATCCCACAGTTCACGCTGGTCGAGACCGCGGTTGGCGTTCTCGTCGAGAAAGCCCCGCACTGTGTACAGGCCCGACGGAAGGTGTGGAAACAGGAACCGTCCGAGGGAGTCTGTAGTGGTCACATAGATGAAACTTGTGTCGGGTTGCGACACTGCCTCCACGACGGCGCGAGGTGCAACCGCGCCCGCCGGCCAGTTGAACAATCGTCCCGTAAGCCGTGTCTGCGGTATCGAGCGGCCGGTCGAAAAAATCGTCACTGCGCCTGTGTTCCTGACATTGCCGCGGATGTCGGACATTCCCGGTAACAACGTTACGGTGTAGGTGGTGTTTCTCCGCCAGCCTTTCTGCGGTCGAACGGCCACCTCGTCCCGATTCCAGTCCACTTCAGGGGTTCCCTGACGTGGGGAAATCAGAAAGAGTGCTGCGAGAGAGGCTGCGCCGACGGGTCGCTCATTGACTACCTCGTCAAATCGAAAGATCACGTCCCGCGGAGTGACGCCGGTACGCCCGCTATCGGGGGCAATCCGTACTACCTGAGGCGCGACGGTGTCAGGAGGCCCCCCGGGCGGCACGCCTGGGGACGCGCAACCGCCTATCGCTACGAGCGCGGCGATCGCGCCTGAGATCACTCGCACAGTGACTTCACTTTCAGGACCAGCTTTTCGCGCCGTGCCATCCAGTCCGCCGCCTTGTGTCGCTCGGCGGCGACTACATCGGCGGGTGCACGCTCGGTAAACCCAGGGTTTTCCAGCCGGGCCGTGAGTGAATCGAGCTGTTTCTGAAGCTGGGCCAGCTCTCTGGTCGCCTTTGCGGATTCCTTCGGAATGTCGATGAGGCCGGCCAGCGGCACGAGAATCTGCGACCCGCTGCCAAGCAACAGTGATGCGCCCGAAGTCGGGGACGCGCCCTCCCCGGATTCAGTTTCAGCCAGGGATAGATCGCACCGGGCGAGCCGTCGTATGAATGCTGCCTCCTCCGAGAAAATCTTGCGGTCGAGCTCTGCGTTAGCGTTACCGGCGGTTACCAGCGATGCCGCAATCACATCACCTGGAGTAACCGCATAATCAGAGCGCAGCTGCCTGATGGCATTGATTGCCTCGCGAACGAGCTCGAACTCCGGTTCAGCGCCAAAGACAGAATTCTGTACGGGCCATGCAGCTTTCGCGAGCCATTTCTCCCGCGTTCCATTTCCGCCAGGCAACCTGCGCCAAAGTGTTTCGGTAATAAACGGAACTATCGGCTGGAGCAGCCGAAGCGCCGCGTCGAACGCGTGGATGAGAACAGCGCGTGCCACGTCTCGATCAGCGCCTGGCGTGGCAAGCCGGACTTTGGTCGATTCGAGATACCAGTCGGCGAGATCGTTCCAGACAAATCTTCGGGCGCTCTCAGCGTAGTCGCTGAGTCGCAGGCCGGCGCGAAGCTCGGCTTCAGTCCAATGGCCATCGCGCGGCCGCACGGGTCCGAGTGCGGCATCGCATTCGGAGATCGCGACGTTGAGGCGGCCAAGTATCCACCGGTCAGCACGTGCGAAGCACGAGACATCGATCGATTCGACATCATCGACGGCATCATCGCCGACATTTGCAAGCAGGAACCTCCCAATATTCCAGAGCTTGGTCGCGAAGTTTCTCCCCGGGCCGAACGATCTTGCGAGGTCGTTCGGATCGAGCATCAGATCGGCGCCAACACCAAGGCCCGAGATCACCGTATAACGCAACGCATCGGCGCCGTACAGGGCTACAACGTCCAGCGGATCGATGCCGTTGCCGAGTGACTTCGACATCTTGAGGTGGTTCATGTCCCGCACGGTTCCGTGCAGGTAGATCGTGTGAAAGGGCGCATCTCCCATGAACGCGTAGCCGCCCATGATCATTCGGGCTACCCAGAAAAAAAGGATCTCGGGCGCCGTGACGAGATCATCGGTAGGATAGAACGCCTTGAGATCGGCGGAATCCCTGTCCGGCCAACCGAGTGTCGAAAACGGCCACAGCCACGACGAAAACCAGGTGTCGAGGACGTCCTCATCCTGGCGCGTTGTTCCCCCGCAGTGAGGGCACGCGTCGACGTCATCCCGGCTCACAGTGGTCTCGCCACAGCCGTCGCAGTACCACACCGGAATGCGGTGGCCCCACCACAGCTGCCGCGAAATGTTCCAGTCGCGAATGCTCTCGAGCCAGTTGATGTAAACGGCCTCGTGCCTTTCTGGCAGAATGCGTATCCGCCCGGATCGCACAGCTTCGAGCGCAGGTTCAGCGAGCGGTTTCATCTTCACGAACCACTGGTCCGACAGCCGCGGCTCGACAACCGTGTCGCAACGATAACAGTGTCTCACCGCGTGCGAATGCGGCTCTGTCTTTTCGAGCTGGCCTGCTTCGCGCAGCAGCGAGACAATCCGCGTCCGCGCCTCGAAGCGGTCGGCGCCGAGAAGCGATGCAGGCACCCGTCCACCGGCGTCGGCACCATTCATCATGGTGGCATCGGGTGAAATCACGACGGGCATCGGCAGAGAATGACGTTTGCCCATCTCGAAATCGTTGAGGTCGTGGGCAGGCGTGATCTTGACCGCGCCGGTTCCGAACGAAGGGTCAACACCCTCGGCGTCGGCGATTATCGGGATCTCGATGTTGGCGATTGGCAGCAGCAGCGTGCGCCCGATGAGGTGCTGGTAGCGATCATCATCCGGATGGACGGCCACCGCAACATCGCCAAGCATGGTTTCAGGCCGCGTAGTTGCGATCGTTATGCCATCTGTCTCGCTGCCGGGAGTGGAATACCTTATGTGATAAAGGTGGCCCATTTCATCTACGTGCTCCGCTTCTTCATCGCTCAGCGAAGTAAGACAGCGCGGACACCAGTGAATCACGCGGTGTCCGCGGTAGATCAGTCCCCGCTCGTGTAACTGAACGAAGGCCTCGCGCACCGCGAGCGACAGTTCCGGTGACAGCGTGTAAGCCGTGCGCGTCCAGTCACATGAAGCTCCGATAGCTCGCAGCTGATCGAGAATCGTACCACCGGTGGCTTCGACAAAAGCGGTGGTTCTTTCAACGAAAGCCTCGCGGCCGAGGTCGAAGCGCGTGCGTCCCTCGGCGGCGAGCTGCTTCTCGATCACATTCTGGGTTGCGATGCCGGCGTGATCTGTTCCCGGCAGCCAGAGGCACTCGTCACCCTGCATCCGCCGCCATCGTGCCAGTACATCCTGGACGGAATTATTGAGGCCGTGCCCCATGTGCAGAACCGCCGTCACATTGGGCGGCGGCATCACGATCACGAATGGGTTGCGACTGCCGCCCGAACCTCGCGACCGGCTGGGCTGTGCCGTGAAAACGCCGGCGTCCTCCCACTCCCGAGAGAGCGCAGCCTCGACGGCGGCCGGATCATACTGTGCCGGCAGATCGCTGCGCGGAGGATTATGGGTCATCTCATGCGCAAGTTAACCGCCGCATTTTCCTGCTGTAAGACCGCGGCGGCCAACTGTCAGCGACAACTGCTGGCGCCGCTACTCGTCGGGAACCACGTCGGTTGGCGCGTCGAGCGGGTTGGCAACGTGGTCGCTCTTGGGAACCCCGCCCGGTGCCAGTGGCGATCCGTCTGAGCGCCCGCGTTTTGGCGACTGCTTCGTTCGCGCACGTCGTTCCGCTTTCGTTTCGCCTTCATCATCGGTATCGAGAAATACCTGGTCGAGTACAGATTCCTCGAGCTCGACGCGAGGATCATCATGCCGGTCGATGTCGGCCGACGATCCCTGCCGGCTGCGGCCGGTCCCGATGTTCTGTCCTTCCCAGTGGCCTTCGGTTAGGGCGGCATCGCCGTTCTCGTAACGATCAGCGGTTTCCTGAAGCAGTTCTTCCTCCGACCGAATGGCGAGCCGGTTGACGACCGTCTCCACGCCCGGCGTTCCGCGTGTGACGACAACCGCGTGATCTGCTTCACTTTCCGAATTCACCCATCCCGTCAGTTCAACGATTCCGTCGTCGATCGCGCCAATATCCACTGCACGCTCGCTGAGAACCGGATCGTTGCGGAACGCCTCGAGCACGCGCTCTTCCAGCTCTTCCGTTGGCTCGAGGGGTTCATCGTCTGCCTCGTCGTCGTAGCCATCGTCGAACGCATGAGCATCAAGAGACGGCTCGGAATCACCCATTGCAGCATCGCCGGTAATTCCGCCCAGCCGATCCTTGAGTCTGGATGTTAAACCCGACAAACCGCCGTACTGTTGCGCAACGACTACACCTGCCGCAAAACCGGCAAGCGCGCCGAGTGCTACGTAAAGTGCGCCTGTGGCAGAAGATTCTTCGTCGCGATATCGAAAGGGAGACATGTCAGCAAACCCTGTGGCTAATGGTATTCTCGAAGGATAGCTTAACGGGGAGCAAGATAAAGGCCACCCAGGATACAGAACTTTCGATGTCTGCAATGCTGACACTCACCCTCCCCGACGGCGCGACGCGCCAGGTAGAGGAGGGAACTTTGCCGCGCGATGTGGTAGGCTCGATTGGCCAGCGGCTGTTGCGTGATGCCCTCGCGGTCGAAATCGATGGCGAGGTACAGGATCTCGTCACGCCCATAAGAAGGGGAGGTGGCTTCAAGGTTCTGACGTCGAGGGACCAGCGGGCACTCGACGTACTCAGGCATTCGGGTGCGCATATTCTCGCGACAGCCGTTCGACGTCTGCGCCCCGACGCCAGGATTGGCTTTGGCCCGTCGATCGAAGATGGCTTTTACTATGACTTCGAAGTCGCGCAACCGTTCACTCCGGAAGACCTCGACAGGTTCGAGGCCGAGATGCGGAAGGTCATCGCCGAAAAGTTTCCATTTGTCCGCGAAGAGGTGGGCCAGGAGCGCGCGAGGGACAGGTTCGCCGACGATCCGCTCAAGCTCGAGCGATTGTCGGAGTTCCCGGAAGACGAAGTTATCTCGACATATACCGACGGACCCTTCATCGATCTCTGTCGCGGCCCTCATGTACCCGACACTTCGTATCTGAAGCATTTCAAGCTGCTGCACACCGCTGGCGCGTACTGGCGCGGCGACGAGAAGCGGCAGATGCTACAGCGAATTTACGCGACCGCGTGGTTCAACAAGGAGGATCTGGAGGCGTACCTCCACCGGCTGGAAGAAGCCAAACGGCGCGACCACCGAACGCTCGGACAACAGCTTGACTTGTATTCGACTGATCAGCGCGTTGGCCCCGGGCTCATCCTCTGGCACCCGCGTGGCGCAATCATCCGCAACGAGATAGAAGCCTACGAGCGCGATCTCATTCTGCGTCACGGATACGATCTCGTCTACACACCGCATATTGTGAACGAGAAACTTTTCGAGATCTCAGGGCATCTCGAGAATTTCAAGGACGGCATGTTCAGCGCGATGGACATCGAGGGGTCGGCATACCGTCCCAAGCCCATGAACTGCCCCGGCCACATCTGCATTTTCCAATCGCGCCCCCGCTCCTATCGAGACCTTCCGATACGGTACGCGGAGTTTGGAACTGTCTACCGGTATGAACGAAGCGGAGTTCTGCACGGAATGCTGCGGGTACGCGGCTTCACGCAGGACGATGCACACGTGTTTTGTACCCAGGAGCAGGTGCCATCCGAGATCGAGCGGCTGCTCGATCTGGTCGATGAGATGTTGCAGGCGTTTGGTTATCCCTACACCATTGAGCTTGCAACCCGCCCCGAAAAGGCCCTCGGCAGCCCTGAGTTCTGGGAGCGCGCGCAGGACACGCTTGCCGGGGTTTTGAAAAAGCGCGGCAAGGATTACGAAGTCGACGAGGGCGGAGGCGCGTTCTACGGGCCGAAACTGGACTTCAAGCTGATCGATGCCATCGGGCGGAAGTGGCAAGGCCCGACGGTGCAGCTCGACTTCAATCTTCCCGAGAGATTCGAGCTCGAATACACTGGTGCCGACAACTCGCCACACCGCCCGATCATGCTGCATCGCGTGCTTGTCGGGTCGATGGAGCGATTTGTCGGTGGCCTTATCGAACACTATGCGGGCGCCTTTCCGCTGTGGCTCGCACCCGAACAGGTGAGGGTCATTCCGGTTTCCGACGACGCCGCGGACGCCGCCGCGTCAATCGTGGAGCGTCTCAAGACCCGAGGCGTGCGGGTGCACCTCGACGTCCGCTCAGAGACGCTCAACTACAGGATCCGCGACGCCGAAACGCTGAAGATCCCGTACATGGCCATCGTCGGGCGCAGGGAAGCGGAAAGCGATTCACTGGCGCTGCGAGTGAGAGGCGCGGGGAAGAAGCAGGAAATCATGACGGTGCCGGATTTCGCGGCGATGGTGGAAGATCAGATTGCAGGCAGGGCTTTGAAGCCCTGACGCTGAACGGGCCCGCACTCATCGAGCGGCGCCGGCTTCGATCAGATTAGCTTTGAAGGTGTCGCCATCGAAGCGAGATCGCGGCACCACTCACGACAGCGCCCAAACTCAATGCCTGATACCTCACGCAGTCCGGTCATAGTCTCCGCAGTACGTACACCCATTGGAAAGTTCCTCGGCGGACTTTCGTCGTTGTCGGCACCCGAGCTTGGTGCTCTCGCCATCAGGGAGGCGCTTCGGCGCGCGAACGTATCCCCCGATGCAGTTGAGGAAGTCATTATGGGCCAGGTGCTGCAGGGCGGCGCGGGACAGGCTCCGGCACGCCAGGCTGCCCTCAAGGCCGGGATCCCCGCAGCCGTTCCGTCGCTGACGGTGAACAAGGTCTGCGGCTCCGGTCTGAAGGCAGTGATGCTCGCAGCACAATCGATCAAGGCGGGGGATAACCAGGTTGTCGTCGCCGGCGGGCAGGAATCGATGTCCAACGCCCCGCATTACGTGTACGGCATGCGCAACGGCGTCAAGCTCGGCGATCAGAAAATGGTTGATGGCATGATAAAGGACGGGCTCTGGTGCTCATCGTGCGACGTTCATATGGGCGGGCATGCTGAGCACACGGCCCGCAAGGCCGGTGTGAATCGTCAGCAGCAGGATGACTTCGCCGTCGAGTCGCATCGCAAGGCGGTTGCTGCCATCGAGAACGGGAAGTTCAGGGATGAGATAGTTGCCGTTGACATCGCCGGACGTAAAGGCAACACCGTAGTGGATACTGACGAAAGCCCGCGCAAGGACGCGACGACAGAAAGTCTCGCGAAGCTCAAAGCGGCATTTCCCGGCAAGGGCGATGCTTCCGACTTATCGGTGACTGCGGGTAATGCTTCGTCACTCAACGATGGTGCATCCGCACTCGTCGTCGTTTCGGAGGACTACGCGCGCACCAACGGCCTCGAGATCCTCGGTCGGATTACTGGTTACGCAACCGGGGGGACCGAGCCGCAGGACTTGTTTTTCGCTCCGATCTTTGCCGTGCAGAATCTGATGACCAAATCGAAGACGCAAATCGGCGACTACGATCTAATTGAAGCCAACGAGGCCTTTGCGTCCCAGGCGCTGGCCAATGGAAGCGGCCTTGAGTGGGACTGGGACCGTGTCAACGTAAATGGTGGCGCAATCGCCCTCGGGCATCCCATTGGTGCCAGCGGGGCTCGTGTCCTCACCACGCTTCTGTACGCAATGAAAGACCGGGGCGCCGCTACCGGTCTGGCGACCCTCTGCCTCGGCGGTGGTAACGCTGTCGCACTCAGCGTCGAACGAGCCGGGTAACGCGTCAGCCCGTAAGCGTCCGCGGGCAGCGGGACACTTGAGAGCAGACTCGCTCCTGTTCACGCCGGAGCGCCGGTTACGCGCGCCCTGGCGGATCCTGATCTTTGTTCTCGCCGCGGTTGTGGGGATGCTCGTTGCCGCTACGGTCGAGGGCATGGTAGTTTCAGGCGCCGCGGCGCTTGGCTACCGGCTTCTGATCACTCAGTGGAGTGCTCCTCTCGGCCTCCTGCTGGCGCATTTGATAGTGCTGAAGTCGGTTGATGGAAGACAGTGGGAATTCGTAGGGCTTCATCGCCGCGCGGCCCGTCCGGCGCTCCTGGCTCAAGGGACAGCGTTGGGCGCGCTGACCATTGGCATTCCGTCGGCCATCCTTCTGTTGACCGGGCAGCTCGACGCTGTGCCTTCGGCACCAGGGAGCTCGCTCGCCGCCGCCGGCGTCACGTTCGCGACACTCCTGCCCGCTGCCTTCAGCGAAGAACTGTTGCTGAGGGGCTACGTCTTCGCGGTGCTGCGGGAGTCCATTGGCTGGCGCTGGACGCTCATCTCGACGAGCGTAGTTTTCGGGCTGTTGCACATTGCCAATCCGGGAGCCAATGGTCAGTCTGTGCTGCTGGTTATGCTTGCCGGCATGTTCCTCGGCGCCATCTTCATTGCCACAGGCAGTCTGTATGCCGCCACTCTTGCCCATTTTGCCTGGAACTGGTTCATGGCCGCAGCGTTGCATACTCCGGTCAGCGGGCTGCCTGTGTCAGCGCCTGATTACCGGGTAGTCGATTCTGGCCCCGACTGGCTGACTGGTGGTGGGTGGGGTCCCGAGGGTGGCATTGCCGCCGCGCTCGGGATGTTCGTTGCACTGATTTACCTGAATTGGCGGCTGATGCGCCGCACGGAGCGATAGCTTGACCGAACGAATCGCGGTGATCGGAGCTGGGCAGATGGGAAACGGAATCGCGCACGTTTTTGCGCAGTCCGGGTTCCCGGTGACGATGATCGATGTATCTCAGCAGGCACTCGACCGGGGACGCAGCAACATCGAGAAGAATCTCGAGAGGCAGGTAAAGAAAGGTGCTATCACCGCCGACGCGACGGCTGGAATCCTGGGCCGGATAAGCCTCTCGCCGTCGCTCGACGCCGCCAGCGATTCGACCCTCGTCATCGAAGCCGCGACGGAGAATGCGGAACTCAAGTTCGGACTGTTCACCCAGCTCGACAAACTGTCCAGTGAGAATACGATTCTCGCGACGAACACCAGTTCGATATCCATCACCGAAATTGCCAGTCGTACGAGCAGGCCGGAAAACGTAGTCGGAATGCACTTCATGAATCCCGTGCCGGTGATGAAGCTCGTGGAGATCATCCGTGGTCTGGCCACATCGGACGATGCCACGAATCGGGTGATCGACTTGAGCCGCCAGCTCGGCAAGACGCCGGTGGAGGTGAACGACTATCCTGGCTTCGTGTCCAACCGGGTGCTCATGCCAATGATCAATGAGGCGGTTTATTGCCTGATGG
Source organism: Gemmatimonadaceae bacterium (assembly GCA_037721215.1). Classification (NCBI taxonomy): domain Bacteria; kingdom Pseudomonadati; phylum Gemmatimonadota; class Gemmatimonadia; order Gemmatimonadales; family Gemmatimonadaceae; species Gemmatimonadaceae bacterium. Next base: position 110,285 of record JBBJNV010000005.1, on the reverse strand, counting down.
AAGGCGTCGGCAAGCCGGAGGCAATCGATCAGGTAATGACGCTGGGGATGAACCATCCCATGGGACCCCTTGCATTGGCAGACCTGATTGGCCTCGACACATGCGTCGCAATTCTCGAAGTGCTGCGCGACGGACTTGGAGATCCAAAGTACCGCCCGTGCCCGCTCCTGAAAAAATACGTTGCCGCCGGATGGCTCGGGCGGAAGTCCGGTCGCGGCTTCTATACCTACGGCTGATGGCAAACGATCTGCTTCATCTCACCGAGGAGCAACGCGAGATTCAAAGCCTCGCGCGCGACTTCGCCCGGCAGGAGATCGCACCATTCATAGCTGAATGGGACGAGAATGCGCATTTCGAGCCCACGCTCGTCAAAAAGATGGGAGACCTTGGATTTCTCGGCATGTTGATCCCGGAGGAATACGACGGACTGGGTGTCGATACTGCCACCTACCTCGTCGCGCTGGAGGAGATTGCAACCGTCGATGCGTCGGCAGCAGTGATGATGAGCGTCCACAACTCGCTGCCGACCGGAATGATTTTGAGGTTCGGCAGCGACGAGCAAAAAAATCGGTTTCTCAGGCCGATGGCGCGGGGTGAGCTCCTCGGCGCCTTCGCTCTTTCGGAGCCCGAGGCGGGTTCTGACGCCGCATCCCTCGTTACACAGGCGAAGCTCGATGGGGACTGCTGGGTGCTCAACGGAACCAAGAGCTGGGTTACAAGCGGCAATCACGCGGGCGTGATCCTGACAATGGCGCGGACCGATACCACGGAGAATCGCGCGGGTGCGCGGGGAATCGGCACTTTCATTGTCACTCCCGACCTTCCCGGATTCAGTGTCGGCAAAAAGGAAGACAAGCTTGGATTGCGCTCATCGCCAACAGTTCAGCTTACGTTCGACAACATGAGAGTCCCTGTCGCGAACCTCCTCGGGGAACCGGCGATGGGTTTCATCTATGCAATGCAGTCACTGGAAAACGGGCGGCTCGGCATTGCGGCGCAATCGATTGGAATTGCCCGCGCCGCGCTGGAAGCGGCGACCGCCTATGCCGGCGAACGAAACCAGTTCGGTAGTCCGATCCGCGACTTCCAGGCGATTCAGTTCAAGCTTGCCGACATGGCTACACGTATCGCTGCATCCCGCACACTGTTGCACGCAGCGGCGCACGCGAAAGACCGCGGCGAGAACGTCAAGCAGGCAAGCTCTATGGCCAAGCTGTTTGCCAGTGAGACAGCGATGTTCGCCACCAATCAGGCTGTGCAGATCTTTGGTGGATACGGCTACGTAAAGGATTATCCGGTCGAGCGTCTTTTCAGAGACGCGAAAGTCACCGAGATTTACGAAGGCACTTCGGAAATTCAGCGAATCGTCATCGCCCGGGAGCTGTATGCGAGCGACTGATTTTGACGCAGGCCGGATACACTGCCCACCCGATTCATACCCAGAACGCTTATATGGAAATTTTTGATACACTGTCCGAGATGGGCCACGAAGAAGTGGTCATGGCGAGCGACCCTTCGTGTGGGTATCGCGGGATCATCGCCGTTCACAGCACGGCGCTTGGACCAGCTCTCGGCGGAACCCGGTTCTGGAATTATGAGTCCGACCAGGCGGCGATCACCGGTGCGCTCCGTCTCTCACGGGGGATGACATACAAGAACGCCGTCGCTGGGCTCGATCTGGGAGGAGGGAAATCCGTAATCCTGGGCGACAACCGTACGGAAAACCGTGAGGCAATTTTCCGCGCCCACGGCCGGTTTGTCGAGAGCCTCGGCGGCAGGTATATCACCGCTGAAGATGTCGGCACCGGAACGGCGGACATGGATTTCGTTCACATGGAGACGCAGCATGTGGCGGGCCTGAAAGCGAAATCGGGAGACCCTTCGCCGGTTACGGCGCACGGAGTTTTCCGCGCGATCCAGGCCTCCGCGAAGCACAAATGGGGGTCCGACGACCTGACGGGCAAGGTCGTGGCGATACAGGGTTGCGGGAATGTGGGAAGCTACCTCGCCGCCGAGCTCCACGAGGCCGGCGCCAGGCTTATCGTTTCCGACATCGACCCCGAGCGGACAGCCCGTGTTGCCCGCGACACTGGCGCCGAGGTGGTCCTGGGCGACGCCATCTATAATGCCACTGCAGACATCTTCGCGCCGTGCGCCCTCGGCGGCATCCTCAATGACACGACCATACCGATGCTGAGAGTCGAAATCGTAGCTGGCGGCGCAAACAATCAGCTCCTCGAGGCGCGACACGGAGACGTTCTCGAAGAAAGGGGCATCGACTACGCGCCAGATTACGTTGCCAACGCTGGCGGCGTCATCAATGTGTTTGGCGAAGTCGCGGGCTGGGATTCCGACCGCGCACTCCGCAAGGCGGACGATATTTACGACACAGTCCTGAAAGTTTACGAAATCGCGAGTACCGATGGTATTCCGTCGTACGTGGCTGCTGATCGTCTTGCTGAACGCCGGCTGAGGCTGGTTTCAAAGAAATGGTCCGCTCCGAAATGACAAGCGGAGGGGCGGGTCTGACCGATGACGATCCCGCCACGTCGATTCAGATTGCTTCTGACCATGCCGGGGTCCGTATGAAAGCGAGGATGGTCGCCGAAATGGAACGTATGGGATACCATGTAAATGACATGGGGACGGCTAGCGAAACCGCCAGCGATTATCCTGATTTTGCACATCCGCTTGCGGAAAGTGTATCAAGCGGCAGTGCTGAACGCGGCATCCTGCTGTGCGGCAGCGGTATCGGGGTTGACATCGTTGCCAACCGCTACCCACGCGTTCGCGCGGCACTCTCATGGATGCCGGAGATAGCCGAGCTTTCCAGACGTCACAACGATTCGAATGTACTTGTGGTGCCCGCGAGGTTCGTATCGGAAGATGACGGTGTCGAAATCATGAAACGCTGGCTTGAAACGGACTTCGAGGGCGGGAGGCATGCCCGGCGTGTCGACAAGATCGACCGCGCTGGAACTGAAACCGGTGCTGATGGAGATGGTGATGCAACAGGTTGAGAACGAGCGCTCTCAGATGACGGCGCTCACCGATTACGATCCGGATATCGCAGCTCTCATCCGGCTGGAGGTGGAGCGCCAGCGTCACGGCATCGAGCTCATCGCAAGCGAGAATTTTGTCTCTGAGGCAGTTCTCGAGGCGATGGGAACTCCTCTGACCAACAAGTACGCCGAAGGGCTTCCGGGAAAGCGTTATTACGGTGGTTGCGAGGTCGTCGATCAGATCGAGCAGATTGCGATCAACCGCGCCAGGCAGCTGTTCGACGCGGAACACGCCAACGTTCAGCCCCACTCCGGAGCTCAGGCGAATGCAGCAGTGTATCTCGCGTTTCTCAAACCTGGCGACACAGTGCTTGGCCTCGACCTTTCGCAGGGCGGGCATCTTACCCACGGCTCACCCGTCAACTTTTCGGGATTGCTGTACAACGCCATTCATTACGGCGTGGGCGATGACGGCCGCATCGATTATGCTGCAATGCAGGAGATTGCGCGCCGCGAACGGCCGAAGATGATTATTGCCGGCGCGAGCGCATATGCGCGCATAATCGACTTCGAGCCGTTCGCCGAAGTCGCAAAGGAAATTGGCGCGAAGTTCGTTGTCGACATGGCTCATATCGCTGGTCTCGTAGCGACGGGACTGCATCCTTCGCCTCTTCCGCATGCCGATGCGGTAACGACGACGACGCACAAGACCCTGCGCGGGCCGAGAGGTGGACTGATTCTTTGCAGGCAGGAGCACGCCAAGGCCATCGATAAAGCAATGTTTCCGGGAACACAGGGCGGACCGCTCGAGCACGTGATTGCCGCGAAAGCTGTGTCATTCAAGGAGGCGCTCGATCCATCGTTTGCCGGCTACTGCCGGCAGATCATCGCAAATGCGAAGTCACTCGCCGAGGCGCTCACGGGTAACGGCTTTGAAATCGTTTCGGGCGGCACTGACAACCATCTCATGCTCGTCGATCTGCGGAACAGAGATCTCACCGGAAAGATTGCCGAGAAAGCCCTGGATGCGGCCGGCATAACCGTCAACAAGAACACGGTGCCGAAGGAAACCCAGTCGCCTTTTGTCACCAGTGGTATTCGCATCGGGACACCCGCCGTCACCACGCGGGGAATGAAGGAGCCCGAGATGAAGTTGATCGCAGCGTTGATCGATCGCGTGCTCAGCGCTCCCGGCGATGACGCGCTTTCGCTGCAGGTGAGTGCGGAAGTGCGGGCTTTGATGGAAGGCTTCCCCTTGTATTCCGGCGCATTCACATCGCGGGGAGCTGAAATCGGTGGCTGAGCTGGCTTTTCGCGATGGAGTGATGGACCGGATTCGACTTCGAGAGTCGCGGTATGACGAGCAAGCCTACCTTTTCGTATTGTCGGCGCTCGAATACACTCAGGGCAGGCTGGACGCGCGACGCCACATCTCCGCCGCAGAGCTGGCCGGCTCCTGCCGCGACCTGGCGCTCGAGCGGTACGGCGTCATGTCGCGCATTGTGCTCGAGAAGTGGGGAGTGAATGCCACAATGGACATTGGGGAAATCGTGTTCACGCTGGTCGAGCTCGGATTTCTGGTGAAACAGCCGAACGATACTCGCGAGGAATTTGCCGGAGTGTTCGATTTTGAGCATGCGTTTGAACGCGAGTATCCGTGGAACGCAGCGCCTTCCGCGTGACGCCCTGACGAGGCAAACTCAGCACCGGACACAGCGCGCAGACCGAGGCAGTGGCACGTGACAGTACGTATCGCGACCGCCGCCGAATCGATGGAGTGCGAGATGGCGACCATGGCAACCGGGATCGCCCCCAGAACTCTTATGGAGCGTGCCGGCCAGGCAGCGGCCGAGGCAATCGTCAGCCGGTTTCCTCTCGGTCAGTGGACGCAGGTTACGGTTGCGACCGGCCCCGGTAACAACGGTGGCGATGGATGGATTGTCGCCGGCTTGCTTGCAGCTCGGGGATATCGGGTGCGAGTGGCAGAGGCGGTCAGCGCGCGGTCGCCCGATGCGATCGGCGCGCGGGATCGTGCACTCGCAGCTTGTACCGACTCACCGGGCTCTATTGTCCTTGAAGACAACATCGGATCGTCGCGGCTGATCGTCGATGCACTGCTCGGTACGGGCTCTACCGGGACGCCACAAGGAAAAATTTCTCCGACCATAGAATCCATCAATTCGGCGCATGCAGCCGGGGTTTGGGTAGTTGCGCTCGACGTGCCAAGTGGTGTGAATGCGACGAACGGGAGCGCGGACGGAGCGATCCGGGCTGATCTCACGCTTGCGTTCGGCACTCTCAAACGCGGCCATTTGACGGCGCGCGATTTCTGTGGCGAGGTGCTGGCTCTCGACATCGGGTTGACTGAGAGCCCGGCGATGGCTGCTTTGCCGACGCTGATCGACACCGCCTGGGCACAGTCTCACATCCCCGTCATTCCCTGGACCGCTCACAAGGGTACGCGCAAACGGCTGGCCGTAATCGGCGGCGGCGTGGGAATGGCGGGTGCGGCGCTTCTCGCGGGTCGCGGTGCGCTGCGTTCCGGAATCGGGCTGCTGCATCTCATTGTCAACCGCGAAAACATCGGCCCGGTCCACGCAGGCGTGCCTCAGGCGCTGGTGTCCGCGTGGCCGGAGGTTGCCTCTGATACAGCGCGGGTCGCGGAATCGTCTGACGTCATCGCGATTGGCCCGGGCCTGGGTCGGTCGGATGCGACCCGCGAACTTGTCGAGCGCGTGATGCTGGCCTTCAATGGACCGTTGGTGCTGGACGCCGATGCGCTCAATGTGTTTGAGAATGATGCCGCGTCGCTTGCGACCCTGATCGGGAACAGGCTTGCCATTCTGACCCCTCATCCCGCGGAGCTTGGCCGGTTGCTTGGCACCAGCGTCGACGATGTCCTTGCACGTCGGTTCGATATCGGCATGGAGCTGGCCCGCTCGGTAGGCGCGGTGGTTCTGCTCAAGGGTACGCCAACGGTTGTATTCGTACCGGGCGGCGAGCGGTATGTAATCGCATCCGGAACTGCCGCACTCGCAACCGGCGGAAGCGGCGACATTCTTACCGGGGTTTGTGCCACACTTCTCAGTCAGATGAGCGATGCAGGCGAAGCCGCAGCATGCTCCGCATTCGTCCATGGCCGTGCCGCCGAACTTTGCAACGGCGTGCGCGGCATAACGCTCGACGATGTTCTGGAAGCGATGCCGGCGGCGTGGAACGAGAATGCGACTGAACTGCCCGCAGGAGTTCTTGCAATGCTGGACGCCCGTAAATGACAGCCGACAATAGTGACGAAGCTGTGGCTCCATTGTTTGCGCACACTCTCCGAAACCAGACCTTTCTGCCGCACACGCCCCTAGGAGGAGGTCGCGAATTTGACGCGATCAGACGGCTCCTCGAACGGTGGGGGCCGCGAGCACGCTGCATTGGCGACGATGCCGCAATACTCACCGCAATGGGCGGCATGACTGTCGTGAGCATGGATACAAGTGTCGAGGACGTCCATTTCAGGCGAAACTGGATTACACCCGCCGAAATCGGGTATCGCTCGGCCGCTGCTGCGCTGAGTGACATCGCGGCTATGGGCGCGAAGCCGATCGGAATGCTCGCAGCGCTGACCATACCGGAGTCATGGAGCTCGGCACTTGACGAGATCGGAGACGGGATCGGTGACGCCGGTGCGCGCTGTGATGCTCCTATCCTGGGGGGTGATCTCAGTCGGGGAGACAAGCTTTCACTGACGTTCACAGTGCTCGGCACGGCCGCAAGAACGCTGTGCCGCTCCGGGGCAAGGGCTGGGGATCGGGTTTACATGACAGGTGCGGTAGGCGGATCGCTCGCCGCATTACGTGCTTTTGAGCGCGGCACCGAGCCGCTGCCAGATGCCCGGCGCAGATTTGCGCATCCCGAGCCGAGAATCAGGGAGGCAGCCTGGTTGTCCACAGCAGGTGCTACTGCCGCGATAGATATCTCGGACGGACTGGCCTCCGACCTTGGGCATATCGCTGCGGCGAGCCGCGTTGAGATCTCGATCGATCTGGAACGGATACGAACGATGGCCGGGCTTTTTCCATTTGATGCCGCGAGCAGTGGAGAAGAGTACGAGCTTCTCGCGACCGTCCCCGATGACCTCGATCTAGCCGGATTCGAGCGGGAGTTCGGCATCGAGCTGACGTGGATTGGAACTGTCAGCGCGGGCGCTGCGGCGGTTCGCGTGTTTTTTCAGGGTGAAGAAGTTGAGGCACCGACCGGTTACCTTCATTTCAAGGCAGACCCGCCGCAGTGACAATCCCAAGGCGCGGCGCCGATCCCGATTCATCCCCCAAATGATCATCGTTTCACTGCTGCTCACCCTCATAACGCTTGTTGTTACGCTGGTGGCGACGACGCTGATGGGCACTGCGTGCATCATCGCCCGGCTCGCCGGCGTGAAGGACCGGGAAGGCTCCATTTTTGATCACACGCCCAGGGTATGGTCAAAGATCCTGCTGGCAGCATCGGGCACCCGGGTGGTGCTGCACAATCCGGAGCGCGCGTGGGGCCAGGGACCTCAGGTATTTGTCTCGAACCACATGAGCTGGTTCGACATACCGACGCTGTCAGCCTCGCTCCCGCGGTACAAGTTCGTGGCGAAGGCGGAGCTGTTCAAGTTCCCGGTATTCGGCCCCGCCATTCGGGCGATCGGAATGGTGCCGATCCAGCGGGAGAATCGGAAAGCCGCGTTCGGGGCATACGACGAGGCCGCGGCGAAAATCAGGGAAGGCAACTCGGTCGTTGTATTTCCTGAGGGAACTCGAGGCAGTGAGTATGCGATCAGGCCGTTCAAGAAGGGTCCCTTCGTACTTGCTATCACAGCCGGCGTTCCGGTGGTTCCAGTGCTGACATACGGCACCCGGGAAGTGCTGCCACGAGGATCTTTTCTGATAAGACCGGCGACGGTGCACATTCATTTGCTTGAACCCGTCGTGGTCGAAAATATGGAGTACGCCGCACGTGGCGAGCTCGCGGAAAAGGTGCGAACGCGAATTGTGGAAGCGCTGGCCGAGCACTACGGAATTGAAAGCGTCAGCAGGCCTGCCACCGCAATTGCGGCGAGCGATACAATGCAAACTTCCAACAACGAATCCTGAAACGATGTCAACTATAATTGACGTTCGCGGCCGCGAAATCATCGACAGCCGTGGCAATCCGACAGTAGAGGCCGACGTGACTCTGGCCAGCGGCGCCACTGGGCGGGCGGCGGTGCCCAGCGGCGCCTCGACTGGCGAACATGAGGCGCTCGAGCTGCGCGACGGCGATGCCGATCGCTACCTCGGCAGGGGGGTTCAACTTGCTGTCCAGAGTATCGAAGAGCGGATTGCTCCCGCTCTGAGCGGTCTGATTGCCGCAGATCAGATAGTAATTGACCGGGCGATGATCGAGCTGGATGGGAGTACGAACAAGGGTAAGCTTGGCGCGAATGCAATTCTTGCAGTCTCCATGGCGGTGGCCCGGGCGGCGGCTAATGACATGGGCATGCCGCTCTACCGGTATCTCGGTGGTCCGATGGCTCGCACCCTCCCGGTGCCGATGATGAACATTCTCAACGGCGGTGCGCACGCGACCAATACCGTTGACTTTCAGGAGTACATGATCGTTCCGGTCGGCGCAGATAGTTTTGGTGAAGGTCTGCGAATGGGAACCGAAGTCTTTCACGCGCTGAAGAAAGTTCTTGTAAAGCGCAAACTGTCCACCGGCGTCGGCGATGAGGGCGGGTTTGCTCCCGATCTCGCCAGTGATGAAGACGCGTTGAAAGTAGTTGTCGAAGCGATCGAAGTTGCGGGTTATGCCCCCGGAACGGAGATCGCGATCGCCCTCGACTGCGCGGCATCCGAACTCTTCAAGGGAAAGACCTACACCTTCAAGAAGAGCGGTGCAGGGTCGAAGAGCGCGGATGCAATGATCGAGATGTATACGGCGTGGCTGGACGAATATCCGATTGTGTCGATCGAGGATGGTCTGGCCGAGGACGACTGGGCCGGCTGGGCGAAGCTCACTGCTGCGCTTGGTGACAGACTGCAGCTCGTTGGCGACGATCTTTTCGTCACCAGTACGGAGCGTCTCGCGCGCGGAATCCGGGAAGATGTCGGGAATGCCATTCTTATCAAGCTGAATCAGATTGGCACTCTGACCGAGACGCTCGAGGCTATCGAAATGGCGCGTGCGAACGGCTATCAGTCCATCATCTCGCACCGGTCTGGCGAGACTGAGGACACCTTTATCGCCGACCTGGCAGTTGCGACGGGAGCGGGACAGATAAAAACCGGCTCAGCAAGCCGGACGGATCGTGTCGCGAAGTACAATCAACTTCTGCGAATCGAGGAAGAACTTGGTGACGTTGCCGAGTATCCCGGCGGGGCGATTTACGGGCTTCAGGGATAGCGCGAATCGTGCTGGCGCGCGTCGCTCTGTGGATGATCATGGCGGGTGCGCTTTATTTTGCGCTGCAGGGTGGCGAATGGAGCACCACCGATTTGTGGAAGCAGCGTGCCAGACAGAAGCAGCTGAGCGCAAAGACCGATTCATTGAGCAGGCAGGTGGACAGCATGCGGCGGCTTCTGCGCGCGATACAAAACGACCGGTCGGCGCAGGAGAGAATTGCGCGCGAGCAGTTTGGAATGGTGAAGGGAGACCGGGAGATTCTCTATCGCTTTGGGGCGGCTGCGGATACAGCGCCTCGATGATGCGCGTTGGGCGATTGGACCGCTTGACTTGGCTCCTCTGGCGGGTAGATTCCGACTTCTATCGCGGGGTGGAGCAGCCTGGTAGCTCGTCGGGCTCATAACCCGAAGGTCGCGGGTTCAAATCCCGCCCCCGCCATGATGGAAGTTCCAGCGTGCGGCCGGTCCGAGAGGGCCGGCCGTTTGCGCTTTGCAATGAGGCTTCAGTGGTCGAGAGGTCTTGCTGCACGATGATAAGGGCAGGGTAGCTCAGCTGGCTAGAGCGCACGACTCATAATCGTGAGGTCGAGAGTTCGAGTCTCTCTCCTGCTATTCGTTTCCTGCCGCGACGTAAGCGTGAGGGCTGCGACCCGGGCAGCAGCGGGTTGGGGAACCCGACTTTCCATCAATCCTTGTACGGATCAAATTCTTCCGCACCCGCCATGACGACGATAAGTGGCGTGAGCGTGTGCAGAACTTGAATGGTGTCGCCCTGTTCCCTCAGAACATCGGGCAGGCGGCGGTATGCGTGGGGTGATTCATCCAGTCCGCCCCCGCGGAGAATAACGCCGCGCTCCCTGACCCACTCGTCCATCATTCCCTGCGAAACCAGTCCCGGCGACACGATGCGGGCCTTGGCACCCCAGCCCTTCGTCTTTCCCCGCGCCTGCGTGCGCGACATCACCCGGCCCGCGCCGTGGACCGTGGAGTAAAGTGCACTAGCCTGTGCCGGACTGCTGGACGTACCCCGCACAATTACCGCGTTGTCACCCATCGATCCGCCGATAAACCCTTTCTGGCCGGGGAACGCGGGCGTTGCGCCCTTCCGTACCACGACCAGCGATTCACCGAAGTGATCTTCGCGCCACGCAAAGTTGTGGTGGTTATGGATCAACTCCACCTTCTGGGCGCCGATCATTTCGACAACCTTCCGCGCCACCCATTCGCGACCTGCATATGCGTATTCCCCTGCGAGATTCATCAGCGACCAGTAGTCCGAGCCGATCGGAGAGTCCAGATCGAATATCGCTTCCCGTTTCCCTGACCGGCGTGCCCCACTTTTCGCCGGCGCCGAGCGAGAGAAATCCGGATGCAATCGTATGCCCCAGACCGCGCGAACCGAAATGAACGCCAACCCAGATCGCACCTTCATCGTCCGCGAAAATGTCGACGTAGTGATTGCCGCTGCCCACGGTGCCGAGTTGAGAGCGTGCCTTGTTCCTGAGATTGTGGCCTTGCGCTTCGCGCGGAAGGAGTGACCACGCACCAGATTCGAATAACGAATGATCCGTCGGCGCATCATCGGCGCGATTGGTGCGGCCAACGCCAAACGAGACCGTCCGGGCTATCTCATCGGCCAGCAGGGTCAGGTCCCGGCGATTGTAATTGTGGACGCTGCGGTCAGTGCGTATCGCGGCATTCCCGCATGCGATATCATAGCCCACGCCGGGTACGGACACCTGGTTGCGGAAGGCAGCCACACCACCGATTGGCATGATGTAACCGACATGGCCGTCGGCCATCAATGCTGCGTAAGCGGCCCGTGAGGCTACATCGTGCAGCTGGGCCAGCGTTTTTTCGTCATGTGTACCGAAAATCGCCGTGACGTTCGCAGTCATCCGTGGTCCTGGGCAGGGCCTAGGTGCGCTTCAGCGAATCCAGTGTAGCCTTTGCCGCGCGTGGGTGTAGTGGATCGAAAGATGGATTAACGGCAAGGGCACGCGTCAGATAGTATCGGGCGCGCGGGTTGTCACCCAACGCGCGCTCTACCATTCCCGCATGATAGAAGAGCAGACCGTCGCGTGTACCCATCCGCAGCGCGCGCGACATCGCAGCCCGTGCCTCCATGTTCTTTCCCTGTTTGTGCAGCGCCCAGGCAAGCAGATCATACCCGTACACATCCGGACGGGTAGCCAGTTCCTCCCGGGCTTTTGCCTCGATGACAGCAGCATCCCTGCCATGGTCGAGCAGGAATAGACCAGTCGCCCGATGGAATGCGCCGGGCTGGCCCGACACGGCAACCTCCATCGTGCGGTAGTACTCCTCTGCCTTGGTTGAATCGCCGAGACTGGCGTGTGCTTCGCCGATAATCCCAAGCGTTGCAGGGTCGAGGACAAGCGCAATAGTGCTGTCACCGAGCTTGACGGCCCGGCGCCAATCATTTCTCAACGCCGCCAGACGCGTTTGAGCTGCAAGAATCCGATAATCGCTGGGAAGAATTGCACTTGCCGCATCGAGAGCCTCGCCGGCACCACGGAGGCGACCGTTACGCATCTCGATGTCGGCCAACCGCAAACGGAACCAGGCCGCGTGCTCCCGCTTCAGGTGGGGAGTAGAGTCGGCGAGCGCAATCGTTCGCAGGATAAGCCTGCGTGCGGCGTCGTTACTTCCCTGAACCTCGAGCCAACGCGCAATCCGGGGAGCAATTCCAAGCGTTCCCCGTGACTCGGCGCTCAACGAATCGAAAGCTGCACGCGCGCCATCGTAATCACCTGCCTCCAGACTCACCTCTCCCAGAAGGGCAAGGTAATGGTCGAAGTCAGGGTCTCCACGAGATTGTTGCACGAGCAGCTGCGCGATTTCGCGAGCCTCGGCGAACCGGTGCTGTTCGACCAGGCTGTTGGCGAGGATCATATTCGTCGCGACGTTGTGGGCGGTTCGGAGCGCAAGCGACCTGCGTGCCAGCGTCTCTGCCCGAAGAACATCGGAGTAATCTCCGGTCTCCCGCGCGCGCTGCAGATAAAGTGCGGCGAGCTTTGCCCGATCTGTCGCGCTCAGCGTGTCATTCGCCGCACGACGTTCGTAGAACACGATGTCCTGTTCGAGCGCGGCAAACTCGGCAGCCGCCGCACCAAGGCCTGTATTCGATGAGCCGCGGCCAGCGGCCGTGAGACTCTCCACGGCCCACCAACCGGTTAGCCCGGCGCCAACGACGGCAGCAAACAACATTGCCTTGCTTCGATTAGTCATATGGCGATCCTAGATGCGACTTGGCCGGTTGCCCTCATTGCTTTGAGGACAACCGGCCATACCGATGCTCCGGTTCGCAACCCTTATACTTGACGCCCCGCTAGTTGCGGGCGGCGAAGTACGGGAAGTTCGCCAGGAACGCCTTGTCGTTGGCATCGACGTTGTCGGTGCACAGCGGCAGCTGGAACGGAGCGCACGAAGCGCCACGCGGGTCAAGCAGCGAGCTGAATACCGCGACCAGCGAAATGTCTACAACATCGTCAGACAGCTTCCGCCCGCCCCAGCCGTTGGCAAGCGCAATTGACTGGTAACCAGCGGTCTCTTCCGGCTGGAGAGTGTTGACCATGATCATATCCGGGTACAGCAGACCGGCAACCGTCGCGGCGTAGTCTGCCGGACGACCAGCAACGTCCCGGATAAACGCCTCCGTCTCCGGGCGGAACTCTGCCTCGTTGTAAGGCATCGTTCTGTCATACAGGACGTGTCGTGCCTTCACGATCGTCACTTCCTGCACGAGCGGGTTTCCAAGCTGCTCGACCTGGCGAAAGGTCGTCTGGGCCTGCACTGCGGCGGACACGTCTGGTCCGGCAATGTTGTCAGGCTGCTTGGTGCCTTCGCTGCAGCCGACGGCCACCAAAGCCAGCATCATAGCGGCCCCGGCCCGATTTTTCTTGCTCGACATTATTGTTGCTCCTTATCTGGGTATCTGGGATGGGCTGCTTAGAGGGCAGTGTTGCGGCTGGTAGTCGCCCAGACGCCGAAGCGAGGACGCGAGCCACCCGCGGTGAGCAGTTCCTTGGGAACTTCGATAGCGATCGACAGACCGTTGAAGCCGGCGATGAAATCAGGGGCCGGTTTTTCACGGAACGACGTCGCGTTCTGTTCGTTGGGCAGACTTGCCAGCGGCTCCGCAAACGCAGGCTTGCGATCGGGAACAATGCGGAAGAACTGTTCGAGATCGATGAAGAACGGATCTTCGGTCGCGCCCGCGAAAACCTGAATACCATCGGCCGAGCCGAGCAGCGTGTTGACGGGGCCGGTGGCGACGATGGGCGAAGTCAGGAGCGTTGCGTGGACGGTACCCGCTGCGTTGCCGACTTCATTCGGGGCAACCGGGCCCCTGACAGTGACGATCTGCGCGTTTCTCGGACCGGTGAACGTGATCTGGAAAACGAGATCTTCCTGGAGATCCTGATTGTTGTCGATCTTGATCTGATAGAGCTCTTCGCTGATATCTCCGAATGCGTGGGTGTCTGTCTGCGCCGGCGAAAGTGGCGAGCTGGTGGTTACCAGCAGGGAAACACGGTTTGGCTTTCCTGGAAAAACCCAGACATCGGTGATGTCGAATCTCGGGTTTACTTCCGTTACAACTGTCTGCTGGTGATCAGACGCCATAAGCGTCCCGCCGGCTACTGTCGCCAGCATGCCTGCCGCCAGCGCCGGCACGATCAGATCGCGCCTGGTAATCCGTACTTTCATCGCGTCTCCTGCGTACAAAAAGGTTTTGAAAAGGGAGGCATTTTCGCGGACCCTCCCGGTGCCCGTAATACCGTCGTCGAACCGAACATTTCCATCAACAACTTAATACGACACACTGTAGCCGTCCGGATTCATGCCAGGGAAACCATTCCAAAAGCAGGCCGGAATCGAACGATTCTCACAAGTTTGGATGTTCAGAAGGCATGTTCCGCGCCACCGGCCTTGAAAACGCCGGAAAACCGGTAATGATCATGCCACAACGCACCTGCCTCGCGTTTCCCTGAAATATCCGTACAGGAAGCAACGATATATTTATGCTTCAGGCACACCGCAACGCAAGGCCTTCTGATAACTCACCCGCGGACGTAAATACCTTCAGCCCCACACATGAATCACAGCCCCCGCAAATGCCCCAGCCAGCTGCTGACGAATGACATTTCCCCCGGACGATCTGGCCGGCGAGTCCGCAACAACTGCAAAAATACGGGCTGCGCTACTTGCAATTCTGCTGCTCGGAATGGTTGGAATTCTTGTCGAACTTTTTCTGATGGAACACACTGATGGCCTCTGGCAGATCGTCCCGATTGCGCTCCTAGTTTGCGGAATCTGTGCCGCAGGCGCGCACGCCGTTACCCGCACACACAGAAATGCCATCAGAGTGTTGCAGGGGGTAATGGTCGTCTTCGTGGTGAGCGGCTTCGCCGGAATGATTCTGCATTACTCGGGAAATGTTGAGTTCGAGCGCGAGATGAATCCGGAGACAGGTGGACTCGGTCTGATAAAGGAAGCGCTCATGGGGGCGACCCCAGCGCTCGCGCCGGGGACGATGATCCAGCTCGGTCTGCTCGGGCTCGCGTCAACCTATCGGCACCCCGCCACCGGTCGCCGATGAGCTCAACTGACAGGCGTGTACGGCGACTGGTCATGCATGCCTATGCCAACGTGCCCTACTATCGGCGCCTGTTCGACGAAAACGGGATACGTGCTCACAAGATTCGCGGGGCAGACGATCTGCAGGTAATCCCGATCAGCAACAAAAAGGATCTGCAGCGCGACCCCGGAGCCTTCATGGCGCAGGGACTCGAAAGTGCATCGCTTGTGCGGCACACGACAAGCGGGTCAACGGGGCAACCGGTCGCAATCTTCAACTCGATTGCCGAACAGCACGCGGTGAATGTTGGCAGATGGCGCCTCGCCTACTACTACGGAACGCGGCCAGGCGCGCGCTCGGCCTGGGTGGCCATCACGCGGCCGTCACTGCGACTGGAGGGACGCGCGCTCCGTGTGCTTACCGCCTCCCGGATGTACCACCAGACAAGAATCAGCTGCCTGCTGCCACCAGCAGAGATACTCCGGCAGTTGCGGGCATTCTCGCCTAGCGCCATCAACGGGTTTCCAGGTGTCATCGCGCAAGTAGCGCGACTCGCGCTCGATGACGGCGGCAGTGAAGTACGTCCACGGTATGTAGGGGTGGGAGGCGAGGTTCTGACAGCAGCCATGCGACAGACAATCGCCACGGCGTTCAATGCACCGGTTTACGATGTTTATGCATCTCACGAGCTGGGGGTGACGGCTTTCCAGTGCCGCAGCGAAAAGCTGTATCACATCCGACAGCGCGCGGTGGTTACTGAGGTGGTTGAAGGCAACCAGGGAGCGGCAGAAGGACGCAACGGCGAGTTGATTGGAACGAATCTGAACGCGTTCACCATGCCGTTCATTCGCTACCGCATCGGCGATGTGGTGACGAAAGGTCCGGCACGCTGCGCGTGTGGCGCCCATTCCCCCACGCTTGCGAGAATCGACGGTCGAGCCCTCGATTACTTCCGGCTTCCCGATGGCAGACTGCTGCATCCCTTTTCATTCAACCTGGGTCTCACCCCGTGGATCAGGAACTTTTCAATGATCCAGGAACGGATCGATCTCATCACTGCCTACGTGGTCGCATCATCCGAGCAAACCGGCGAACAGGTGACGGAGGTCGAGCGATCTGTGCGAAGCGTACTGGGACCGGGTGTCGCCTTCCACATGAAATTCGTCGATAGCATCTCGCCCTCGGCCAGCGGGAAATTCCGGCCGTATGCCGGGTTGGCGTCCCCGGTGTCCGCCGATGAGTGACACTGGACACGCTGCTGGTACACGCGGCGCGCGTCGACAGCGGGCGCTTCGATGACCCCCGCTCGGGAGTTGCAACCCACGGCGGCCGCGATGCCTTCCGGCATTATCGAAGCGATGAGTCGCATGAAGGACACGAACGTTTTTGTGCATGGCGTGACCTCGATTGGCAATCTGGCCGGTGTAAATCTCGACGATGAAGAATCACACCGCGCGCTGTTCCTCGCTGGTGAGCAGGACATCGTCGTTGTGCCATCCGCAGTCGACCGCGACTTCCTGGACTACATGCTGGAACTCGGTATGACGCCGCCGATCGACAGGATCGTCGTCGCGTCAGACGGCGCCGCCCCGTCACCGAACGGTTCGATGGCTGAAACTCTCATGTCAAACCCGGGCGCACTCTCGCGTCTCGGGACGATGTGCGGCGCATCGGCGGTAGTCCTCAACCCGTTCATTGCGACCGAAGTCGAATGGCGCCTCGCCGACGCTCTCGGAGCGACGATCGGCCGTTCTGTGCGGGTAATCGGCGCACCCCCCGACCGGGTCAGAAACGCAAACATGAAGCATGTCATTCGTGAGCGTGCTGCCCAGTGCGGAGTTCCAGTGGCGCCTGCGGCGGTGGTGCGAATGCGGCATGGGTCTCAGTCGGCCGACCAGGCACGACTTTCAGCGACATTGGCTGAGTGCCTTAGAGTAAGTGGCCGCGTTGTCGTCAAAGGTTCTTTCGGTGCGTCCGGTTCGTCGACGTTCATCGTCGAAGCCGATCGCGATATCGCCGCCTGTACGCAGCTCATCGCCAACCGGGAAGACAACGACATCTACATCGTCGAGCCTTTCTTCGACGTGATTTGCTCACCCAATGTCGTCATGTGGATCGATCCCGAAAGTGGCGACATCTCCTGTGTGAGTGTCAACGATCAGAGAGTGGACGGCCGCCTCGTTTTTGCGGGAAGCGTATTTCCGACAGTCGCATCGTTGCTGCCAGCGATGATCGATTCCGCTGCAAGGCTTACGAACGCTCTGAAGGAGGAAGGATTTTCAGGCGCCGCAGGTTTCGATTTCTGCGAGTATGAAAACAGCCAGACGGGCGTGCGGGAATATTTCCTGTCGGAACTGAACGCGCGTATCAACGGCGGTATGTACGCAACTGCGCTCATGGAGCGGGTAAATGGCATTCAGACGCAGCGCGGACTGAATCCCGTAACTGCGTTTCGCTCGGTCAATATCTTTGTCCCGCCGACCAACTTTGCCACCGTTCGGCAGCGATGCGGAGGGTTGATGTTCGACGGCGTTCGGGGGACTGGCGTGATACCATTCAACCCGGGGCGGCTGGCCGCGGGAAAGGTCACAGTTGCATGTATCGGGGCGGATGCTGGAACCGTCGAAGAACTGCTGACCGGCGTGCGAGAGGTGTTCAACTGATCGCACGTTATCAGAGTTGTTCGCCGGGCGTTCGTATTGATCCTCAACAGGTAGCATGCATATCGTCATGGGCCATCCAGACCCGCTAGCTTGACTATCCGGTCAGCAAGCCCGCGTGTCCGGGCAACATCTCTCTGACCGATCGGACCACCCGCATGGAAGACCAAACCGACAACGCCAACGGCTTCATCGCCCTCGGTATTGCCGATTCGATAGCCGGCACACTCAACGTGCTCGGATATGAAGAACCCACTCCCATCCAGCGCGAAGCGATACCGCCGCTCCTCGCAGGGCGCGACCTGCTTGGCCAGGCGGCTACGGGAACCGGCAAGACCGCCGCATTCGCGATTCCAATTCTCCAGCGCATTGCTGCCGATCCGGCACGAATTGCATCCAGACCGCTCGTAAGTGCTCTGATACTCGTGCCGACGCGGGAACTTGCGATGCAGGTGGCGGAAGCAGTTCACAAGTACGGACGGGCTTTTGGAGCGCGCGTGCTGCCGATATATGGGGGCCAATCCATTCACCAGCAGCTCACCGTCCTGCGTCGCGGGGTCGATGTCGTCGTGGCAACACCGGGACGTGCCCTCGATCACATCAAGCGCAGCACGCTGGACCTGAGCCATGTGAAAACCGTGGTGCTGGATGAGGCCGACGAAATGCTGGACATGGGCTTCGCCGAAGATCTCGACGCAATTCTCGATGCAACTCCAAAGGAGCGGCAAACCGCACTGTTCTCGGCGACGATAGCACCCCGAATCAAGTCGATCGCGAAAAAGCATCTCCGCGAACCGGCGAACGTAAAAATTGCCGGCGAGCGCGCAGTAGCCGGCACGCTTCCAAAAGTGCGTCAGGTTGCGTACATGGTACAACGGCAGCAGAAGCCAGCCGCGTTGGGCCGGGTGCTCGACGTCGAGAACCCGACGTCGGCAATCGTGTTTTGCCGCACCCGCACAGAGGTGGATGAACTCACCGAGACTCTTAACGGACGAGGCTACCGGGCGGAGGCTATCCATGGGGGGTTGTCGCAGGAACAGCGTGACCGGGTGATGCGCAGATTTCGTGAGGGCGGGGTGGAGCTGCTCGTTGCGACTGATGTTGCGGCCCGCGGCCTGGACATCGGGCATCTGTCGCATGTCGTGAATTTCGATGTGCCGTCGTCTCCCGATGCTTACGTGCACCGGATCGGGCGCACCGGCCGGGCCGGCAGGGAAGGGGTAGCCATCACGCTCGTCGAGGCCCGCGAGACGCGGATGCTGCGCAACATCGAGCAGCACACCAAGCAGAAGATCCGGATTGAGACGGTTCCGACCATTCTCGACCTCAAGGCGCGCCGGTTGGAAGCAACGCGGGCGTTGCTGCGCACAGCGGCGGGTTCGGAAGGTCTCGAGCCTTACAGGGCGATTGTAGAATCGCTCGCCACCGACCTCGATGTAATGGATGTTGCGGCCGCCGCGGTGAAACTTGCCCATGAAGCGTCAGCGGGTCCGGCAGGTAATGAGGATGACGTAGTTCCGGTGGCCGCGCACGCCGAGCGCGTCAAAGGGCTTGGCAGCAGCAAGCCATTGCGAAAGCGTGAGGATTACGACGCGACGGCGAGCGGGAAAGCCTCAAAGCGCGGTGCGGCCAGAGAAGATGCGTTGGCAGCTGGCAGACCCGGTGGCAAACCCGGCGCAAAACGGAGGGGCACGCGTCTTTACGTGGGCGTGGGACGGCGGACAGGAATTCGGCCGGCAGACCTCGTCGGTGCAATTGCGAACGAGGCCGGCATATCCGGCCGGGACATCGGGACCATTGAAATGGGCGACGGGTTTTCGCTGGTCGAGGTGCCCGAAGAATCTGTGGACGCTATCATCGGTGCGCTCACCGGAGCAAAGATTCGCGGACAGAAAATCACCGTACGGCGCGAGCGGGAGCTGACCACAGGCAGAAAGCCGGGGAAAGTAGGCCGGGGCTGACCGTTGCGGATCGACGTGTCTCGCGTGCATCGTGACCGCATGACAGCACATCCTGCAGAGCAGCCTTCTCAGCCGGCGGCACCTGACACCGACGAAGTTGCAGAGGCGGTTGGCCCGTGGATATGCCGCCTCGCTCGCGTCGGCTACGCCTCCAAAGGTGTGGTCTACGTGGTCATGGGATCGCTTGCCGCGCTTGCGGTCGCTGGCCTCGGCGGGCAGACCACAGATGGCAGAGGCGTTGTATCGATGATACTTCAACAGCCTTTTGGACGCATCATCGTTGCGTTGTCGGTCGTCGGGCTGCTGGGTTACGCGGTGTGGAGATTTATCGCCGCCTGGCGTGACACTGAGCACCGCGGCAAGGCCTTCAAGGGCGTCGCGCTGAGGCTGGGGCAGGCCGGAAGCGGCATCATCGCGGTCGGGCTCGCAATTCAGGCCTGGCGGGTGGTGAACGGTGACATCGGCGAGAGCCAGACGACGCGGGAATGGACCGTTCGCTTCCTTGCTGCCCCGGCGGGGCGCTGGCTGGTTGCAACCGGGGGCGTCATGGTGATTGCATACGCATTGTTCCAGTTCCGGAAAGCATTTGCGCGCGACGTCAACAAGCATCTTCATCTCTATCGGATTGACGATCACTGGCACGGCTGGATTTCCAAAATGTCGAGGTTTGGGCTCGCTGCGCGCGGGGTAGTATTTCTCGTAATCGGCTGGTTTATCGTGATCGCGGCAGTCAAATACAGCGGAAGGCCGGTGAAGGGAATCGATGGGGCGCTCGATACCGTTGGACGCCTTCCCTACGGGCGTGCCTTGCTTGGGGTAGTCGCTTTCGGGCTCGTTGCCTACGGATGCATGCAGCTCGTCAACGCACGATGGCGCCGCGTAGAGGTCGATTGACCGGCAGCACGGTGCGCTGTCCGTGAGCCACCGGTACGTCCTCGGCATTTCCGCATTTTATCACGACAGCGCTGCATGCCTCCTCCGGGATGGACAGATCGTTGCCGCCGCGCAGGAAGAACGGTTCACACGAATCAAGGCCGATGCATCCTTCCCGGCGCGTGCGGTTGCGTATTGTCTGGAGAACTCGAACATCGGGGCGAACGATCTCGAGGCGGTCGCCTTCTATGACAAGCCGCTGCTCAAGTTCGAACGAATTATTGAGACCTGGCTCGGTGTCGCTCCACGAGGGTTCGGATCGTTCCTGAAAGCCGGACCCGTGTGGATCAAGGAGAAGCTCTACACAGACCGCGCAATCCGGGAGGGACTGGGAGGTTACAGCGGACGGGTTCTTTACGCTGAGCATCACGAGTCGCACGCGGCAAGCGCGTTTCTGCCGTCGCCGTACGACGAAGCTGCGATCCTGACTATCGACGGCGTGGGCGAATGGGCTACTGCGTCCGTCGGTCACGGGCATGGATCAGAGATCGACCTGTTGCTGGAGCTGCACTGGCCCGATTCGCTCGGGTTGCTCTACTCGGCATTTACCTATCACGCGGGTTTCAAGGTCAACTCGGGCGAGTACAAGGTCATGGGTCTCGCTCCATACGGGACACCGAGGTACGTAGACGCGATTTACCGCGAGCTCATCGATCTCAGGAGCGACGGCTCCTTTACGCTCAACCAGCGGTATTTCAACTACCTGGCCGGGCTCACGATGACGAGCCCGGCGTTCGATGAACTTTTCGACGGGCCGCCGCGCGCTCCCGAGTCGAGCCTCACCCAGCGAGAGATGGATCTCGCGCGCAGTGTGCAGGACGTTTGCGAAGAAGTCGTGCTTCGCATGGCGCGAACCGCGCACGACAGGACGGGTAGCCGGGTTCTATGCCTTGCCGGAGGGGTCGCATTGAACGCGGTGGCGAATGGCAAGGTGATGCGCGAGGGTCCATTCGATAGAGTCTGGATACAGCCTGCCTCCGGCGATGCGGGCGGTGCGCTGGGTGCCGCGCTTCTCGCATGGCACCGGTATCTCGCGCAGCCGCGCGTTGCGCAGACGGACGATGCAATGGAGGGCTCGCTGCTGGGGCCTTCGTTCGACGACGTTGCGATCGAGCAGGCATTGACCCTGTGTGGTGCCCGCTACCAGCAAATGACGCAGGATGAAATCATCGTTCACGCCGCGAGTCTGCTGGCCCAGGATCAGGTCATCGGCTGGTTCGAGGGACGAATGGAATTCGGTCCTCGAGCGCTCGGCGCACGAAGCATTCTCGCCGATCCCCGCAGTGCCCGCATGCAGGCCTCCATCAATCTCAAAGTGAAGTTTCGGGAAGGATTCCGGCCGTTTGCGCCGAGCGTGCTGCAACGCTCCGCAGATGAATATTTTGAACTGGAAAGTGAGTCTCCATACATGCTCGTCGTCGCGCCCGTCGTTCAAAGCCGGCGTTGCCCACCGTCGCCAGCCGACAGCGAGCCTTGGGGCATCGATCGCCTGAATATTCCTCGATCTGATATTCCAGCAGTCACCCATCTCGATTATTCCGCCCGCATTCAGACGGTGACGGCGGAGCGGAGCCCGGCTTACCATTCGCTGATCGAGGAGTTCAATCGCCTTACTGGCTGTCCGGTACTGGTGAACACCTCTTTCAACGTTCGTGGAGAGCCCATCGTCTGCACGCCTGAGGACGCCTACCGCTGCTTCATGCGCACGGGGCTCGACCATCTGATCATCGGGTCGTTCGCAGTTGCCAAATCTGATCAGCCGATGAGTGATGCCGGGGCATGGCAGCAATCGATACCGGCCGATTGACGTCGCCGATCGGTACAGAAAAAAACGCCGCGTATTCGGCGGCGGATGGCCGACGATTCGGGTTTACAGTCGGATCCGCGTTTGCTGCTTTGGCCGCCATTCTCTACTGGCGGCATCGCGAGACCGCCGCCACGATTTTCGCCATTCTCGCCTCGCTTCTGTACATTGCGGCGTTCGCGGCACCGATTCATCTCCGGGGCGTAGAGCAGGCCTGGATGCGGCTTGCAGGTGCAATGTCCAAAGTGACGACGCCCATCTTCATGGTCGTGATCTATTTTGGCGTGCTGACGCCATTCGGTGTGGTTCGACGCGCTTTCGGAAAAAATGCGCTCGACCGCAGCAACGATGCGGAGACCTGCTGGGTAACTCGCGGGCCGGAGGATGCCGAGCGTCGGCGGCTCCGCATGGAACGGCAGTTCTAGGAGGCGACTGAGCATGGGATTCTTCGGGTTGGTCGGCGAGCTGTGGGCTTTCATGAAGGAGCGAAAGAAGCTCTGGCTGCTTCCCATCTTCATCATGCTCCTGCTCGTCGGCGGCCTCCTGGTGTTCGCACAGGGTTCGGCACTCGCTCCGTTCATCTACACAATTTTCTAGCATCTCTTGAAGCAGCGCATCGCGGCGCAAAACAAATCATCAGCCTCGCGAGCCACGGCCCATCCGCCCGGCAAACCGATGTCGAGCGGAAAAGCCGCGGTCTTTCTGGGAATCACGTTGCTCATTCCCGTTCTGCTGTTGCTCGGGATGGAGGTCGGGCTGCGAGCTGCAAGGTATGGCGGAAGCGTGTCGCTGTTCGAAGCACCCGCGATATACAAGGGCCTTTATCTCATTCCCGGTTCCAGTGTTGGAAAGAGATACTTCCCCAGCGAGCGTTTTCCGCCCTCCCCTCCTGCAGACGAGTTTCTGGCAGTAAAGCCTGCGAATTCGCTGCGGCTGTTCGTTATGGGCGAATCATCCGCGGCCGGATTTCCATATCCTCCAAACGCGACATTTTCCCGGCTGCTGCGAGACGCTCTGCGCGACGTGCTGCCGGGCGACACGGTTGAGGTAGTCAATCTCGGCATGGCCGCCACCAACAGCTACGCGATTGCAGACCTTGCAGATGAGGTCATCGAGCAGAAACCAGACGGTGTTCTGATTTACGGTGGTCACAACGAGTTCTATGGCGCGCTGGGTGCGGGCTCGACCGAAACTCTTGGCGCATTTCCCGGCTTCGTTCGACTCTACCTGCGACTTCAGCGTTTCAAGACTTTCGTACTGTTCCGCAATGTCGTCAATGCGGGGATCGCTGCCGTCGGCGGTAAACCTTCAACCGCTGAGATGGAGGCCGACCCCAGCCGAATGGAGAGTGTCGTTCGCGACCAGCGAATCACACTGGGCGGCAAGACCTACGAACGAGGCAAGCGCCAGTACGAGAGTAATCTGAGGTCGGCGATCGGAGCTTTCAGGGCGGCAGGTGTGCCGGTCTTCATCGGCAGCACGCCGAGCAATCTGCGCGGTATCCGGCCCTTCGGGACGCTCGCGTCGTCGGAGGGCAAGGCTGCCCAGGTGACGTTCGATTCGGCAACAGAGATGCTGTCACGTCGCGATACCGTCAATGCGGCAGTCCGGTTTGCGAGGGCGCGAGATCTCGACCCGATCCGATTTCGTGCTCCCGGTGAGTTCAGGCGGCTCGTTGAACGAATAGCGCGCGAAACCGGCTCTTACTATGTACCGGTTGAAGAGACTTTCAACCAACAGGCGGCCTACGGCATTCCGGGCTCAGACCTCTTCCTCGAGCATGTTCATCCAGACCGCAAAGGTTATGCGTTGCTGGCAAATGCCTATTTCGACGCTCTGGCGCGCGCACGTTTTCTGGGCAGACGCTCCGACGTAACACGCATGGCGTCATGGGACGATTACCTGCGTGGCACGAAAGTGACGCCGCTGGACGAACGAATCGCGTACCACACCGTCAAAACGATTACCACGCGATGGCCGTTCGTGCCGATCGCTTCGCAACTGGACTATCGAGGCGGCTATACTCCCGTTGATCTGCTCGACAGCATTGCGTTCGCGGCGTCGCGTGGACAGATGCCGTGGGCGAGCGCAAAGGCCGAGGCGGCAGTGGCATTTTTGCGGCGAGGCAATGTCGACGCAGCGGTCGCCGAGTACGAGGGCCTGATCCGGGATGCCCCGCGGGTCGAGATTGCCTACCGTCTGACAGGAGGTGCGCTTGTCGCTGCCGGCCAGCCCGAACGCGCCAAACCGTACCTCGAGGCTGCATACAGGATAGAGCCGAATGCAGTGAATTCGTTTTCTGTGGGCGTGCTGGCTCTACAGGCGAAGGACGCCCAACGCGCAATTCCGTTTCTCGAGCAGGCCTTACGTCTCGAGCCGACCATGCTGGTTGCGATGTATCAACTGAGCCTCGCCTACGCTCTGTCGCGCGATCTGCAGCGCGCGAGAGACGTCGCCATCCGGCTCGCCCGCGCCAACGCGGCGTACCCTGGACTGGCCGAGTGGATGCAGGCATTGGGGCTTGGTCCGGGGTGAGCGCACGTTCCTTGCTTTCCCGGTATATCGTTCCTTGCTCGCCCAGTGAATCGTTCCTGAATGGCTTCGTACTCACATTCCGAGGAAATACATGTTCGCATTCTCAGTGTCAGCTTCACGCATCGTCGCAGCGGGCACCCTCGCAGCGATGATCGGGTGCGCCAGCGCCCCTGTGCTATCGGGCGGTCGCGTTGCAGTCGCCAGTGCCCTTATTGTCAGTGCGGCGGGCGAGCCTCGCGGAACCGCCGAAATCTGGCAGGACGCAAACAACATCGTCCATGTGGAGGCGCAGCTTCGCGATCTGCCGATTGGCACGCACGGAATACATTTTCATGCCGCAGGGCTCTGCGAAGGGGCGGCCGCAACGCCGTTTGCTTCTGCGGGAGAGCACTTCAATCCGCTGGGGCGAATGCACGGGCTCGATAATCCGGGCGGCCCGCATGCCGGCGATGCGCCCAATTTCACCATTGGCGTCGACCGGCTCGGGCGAGCCAGCTTTACTACCGATCGCGTATCACTTACGCCCGGCTCGACGACGCTCTTCGATGGCGATGGATCCGCTTTAGTCATTCACGCGACCGCTGACGATCAGATATCGCAGCCTGCAGGTAACAGCGGCGGTCGGATCGCTTGCGGGGTCGTAAGGCGGAATTAGAGTCGTCGGCTGCCCGTGTCTGGTGACGCGGTGGACAGGATGTGCCCGCCCGCTACCTGCTGGTACGCCGCCTCGTCGCCGCCAGCACCTGGCCGCGATAATGAACGGACTCGATCGCGTCGATCGCGTCGATCGCCCGGTCGTATGCCGGTCTGACCGCGTCGTCAATTGGATATGCGTTGACAACGTCGTCAGCAGCTCACTGAGATAACTGTCAGATCTAATTTTCAGAGCAGCTGAAAGCACTCCGGTGACAATTTCCCTGGTCAGCGGCTTCAGGAGATCTGCTCCCGGCAACGCAGACGGATCGGCTAGATTAGGCCGAATGACGGCTCTCCGCGCGTTCCTCTCCGAGATGATCGATTACGCGGGCCTGTTCCCGCCGGCGGGGCTCAGCATGTCCGAGGCGGTAAAGAACTATTCAGAATACCTGACAGGGGCCGACAGCGATCTCCTTGGGAGATTTGTCGTGCCGGCAGATCGCATTGACGAATTTGCCGACGCAGCGATGAATTTCCTGCCGCGCAGTGAGCGTGCAACACCATGGCGCGTCAGCGCCATCGCGAGAGGTGACCTAGCCGCGGTGAAAAAGGATCTGCTCGAATTCAACTGTAGCCACTGGAGCGGGTCAGACCTCGGCCACGCAGTCATTGATTCGGTGGAGATTGCCGTCAATGGGGAGACGGAAATAGAATCGGCTGCCATGACAGTCTCCGGCGCCTTCGAAACCTTCCTGGAAATACCCGCCACACTCGACCCATCGAGCCTCATCCACGCAATCGGCCGTTCCGGAGCACGCGCCAAAATCAGGACTGGAGGAGTCGTGTCGGAGGCCTTCCCGAATGCGGCAGCGGTAGTTCGGTTTATTACTGCCTGCAACGCGCAAGGCGTCAGGTTCAAGGCCACAGCCGGCCTTCATCATCCCCTTCGTGCGAGCTATGCGTTGACCTACGATGCTGGAAGCCCAACCGCGCCTATGTTCGGCTATCTCAATGTCTTTCTCGCGAGCGCATTCGTTCATGTGGGTTTTCCGGAAACAACAGTCACCGAGGTTCTGGAGGAGGGCGATTCCCGAACGATGACTTTTGACGACCATGGAGTTGAGTGGCGCGGGCATCGTATCTCCCGCGAGCAGCTTTCCGCGACCCGAAACGAGCTTGCACGGTCATTCGGATCGTGCTCATTCCACGACCCCGTTGCTGAAGCGCGACAACTCGGAGCACTATGACTCACACGCTGAACGCGACCCATGACACGGATCTGCGAAGCTGGGTTGAGAGCGCGGGGGATTCAGGTTCGGACTTTCCCATCCAGAACCTCCCTTATGGGGTGTTTACTATCGCGGGATGGGATGCGGCGAGAGTTGGAGTGGCGATTGGAGACCAGATTCTCGATGTGGCTGGCTGTGTAACAGAGAATTTGATCCCGGCCTCGCGCGCCGCGGACGCGTGCGCCGGGTCTTCGCTCAACGGGCTGATGGCGCTCGAGGCGAACGAGCTGTCGTCTTTCCGGTCCCGGATCAGCGAACTGCTGGCGGTCGACACATCCGCGGGCAGGGAGGCAAGGCGGGCACGAGACCGCCTTCTCGTACCAATTGCTGCGGCGAAAATGTACCTGCCGGCTCACATCGGCGATTACACTGACTTTTACGCATCGCTTCAGCACGCGACAAACGTCGGCAGCATGTTCCGGCCGGACAATCCGCTGTTGCCCAACTACAAATATGTGCCGATTGGATACCACGGCCGGGCGTCATCGATTGTCCTCTCGGACACCGCCATCCGTCGGCCCTCCGGCCAGACGAAGGATGCCGCCGCTGCGGAACCTTCGTTTGGCCCGACGACGATGCTCGATTATGAATCCGAGCTGGGTTTTTTTGTCGGGCGCGGTAATTCCATGGGATCGCCGGTGCCGCTGGCTACGGCAGACGAACACATCTTCGGCTTCTGCCTTGTGAACGACTGGTCGGCGCGCGACATCCAGGCGTGGGAATACCAGCCCCTCGGACCCTTTCTGGCCAAGAATTTTGCGACGACAGTTTCACCCTGGGTCGTTACCGCCGAAGCCGTTGAGCCGTACCGCATTCCAGCTGCAGGCCGCCAGGACGGGGATCCCGCGCCGCTTCCATATCTGACCTCTAAACGGGACGCCGAACGCGGCGGGATTGACGCGTTGCTGGAGGTCTACATTGCGTCGGCGCGAATGCGGGAGGAGAGCATACCTCCCGTGCTGCTGTCCCGCGCGCCCTTCTCGCTCATGTACTGGACCGTTGCGCAGATGGTTACACATCATTCCGGCAATGGATGCAATCTGAGAGCGGGCGATCTTCTTGCCAGCGGTACTGTTTCAGGCATCGCCGCTGATTCCAGGGGTTGCCTGCTCGAGCTTACCCGGCGCGGCGCTGACCCTCTGTCATTGCCCACAGGCGAGACCCGCAGATTTCTGGAGGATGGCGACCAGGTGATAATGAAAGGATATCTCCAGGCTGAATCCAGGCCACGCATTGGGTTTGGCGAATGTCGCGGCATCATTCTTCCCTCTCACAGCGACGCATGAAGCAGAACGGCACCAACACCCGCAACGGAAACGGCGGCGAACCTCCGGCCGGCAAACTGTACGAGATTCGAAGGTCGTCGATACAGGGGCGCGGAGTGTTCGCGACGCAGCGCATCCGGCCGGGCCAGAAAGTAGTCGAGTACGCCGGGGAGCGAGTGACGAATGCCGAAGCAGACCGCCGCTATGACGAAGAGAATATGTCGCGCCATCACACTTTCCTGTTCACGCTCGATGATGAAACAGTGGTCGATGGCCGATGTGAGGGCAACGATGCACGGTACATTAATCATTCCTGCGATCCGAACTGTGAAGCCGTCATCGAGAACCAGGAAATCTGGATTTACGCGTTGCGCAACATTCAGCCCGGCATCGAGCTGGGATATGACTACCAGTATGAACGAACGGGTGAGAATGACGATGAGCTCGAGAAATTCTATCACTGCCTGTGTGGATCCCCGAAATGCCGGGGAAGTATCATGAAGCCAGCCCGCAAGCCCCGAAAGAGGAGATCGAGCACCTAGGATGACAGAACGATCCAATAATCCAAAGCGGAGTTTCAGAATGAGCTGCAATAAGACCTGGTTCGCATCGCTCGCCGCTGTCGTAGTGGTGTCGGCCACCGCAGGCGCTCAGGGCACATACCGGCAGACGGTGCCAATCGACCCGGCCAACCTCGACCGCGCCGCCAGCGCGTGCACCGATTTCTACCAGTTTGCGAATGGTGGCTGGCTCAGGAACAACCCGATTCCGGCCGCATTCTCCCGCTGGGGGAGCTTCGATGAACTTGGTGAAAAAAATCAGGAGTCACTGACGTCGCTGCTTGTTGGTGCGGCGGACGATGTCGATGCCAAACAAGCTCCGGCTTCCCGAATGCTCGGTACCTACTACAGCTCATGCATGGATTCGGCGGCCGCGGAGCGACAGGGAGCAAGCGCGTTGCGTCCGCGTCTGTCGCGGATCGCGGCGGTGAGTGATCGCGCCGGGCTCCAGCGTGAAATCGCCCGGCTGCACCGCGAGGGTGTACCTGTTCTCTTCAACTTCGGATCATCGCAGGATTCGAAGAACAGCACGTCGGTCATTGCGGGCGCGTATCAGGGCGGCCTCGGGCTGCCCGACAGGGACTACTACAGTAAGACCGATCCGGCGTCCGCTGGAATTCGCGCCAGCTACACGGCGCATGTCCAGCGAATGTTCGAGCTTTCCGGAGTGCCGGCAGCGCAGGCTGCTTCCGATGCCGCTCGCGTGACCGCCATTGAAACAGAGCTTGCAAATGCGTCGCTGACGCGGGTTCAGCTCCGCGATCCGGTGGCGACATACAACTATCGCACGCCGGCACAGATGGCTTCGATGACGCCGAATTTCAACTGGAACCGATACTTCGCGGATGTTGGCAACGCCAGAATCCCTGCGGTCGACGTCCAGAATCCTCGCTTCTTCATGACTGTGGATACCATGCTGGCGCGAGTGCCGCTCTCTGACTGGAAGGCCTACCTCCGGTGGAAAACCATCAAGTCGTCCGCGCCGCTGCTTAGCTCGGCGTTCGTGAACGAAGATTTCCGCTTCAGCAGCACGCTATCCGGCGCCAAGGAACTGCTTCCTCGCCATAAACGATGCACCCGCGCCGCTGACGGCGGACTTCGTGACGCACTTGGTGAAGCTTACGTCGGGAAAAACTTCACACCTGCCGCAAAGGCGCGCGCGCTCGAGATGGTCCGGAATCTTCAGTCAGTGTATCGGGATCGGATCAATGCGTTGCCGTGGATGAGCGACGTGACGCGTCGTGAGGCGTTGGTCAAACTCGATGCTTTCGCAAACAAGATTGGTTATCCGGACAAGTGGCGTGACTACTCGACGCTCCGGATCAAGGACGGCCCCTTTCTCAACAACGTGATTGCGGTTTCCGAATACGAGACCTCGCGCGACATGGCGATGATCGGCAAGCCCGTAGACCGGATGGAATGGGGGATGACTCCGCCGACGGTAAACGCCTACTACAACCCGTCGATGAACGAAATCGTCTTCCCTGCCGGGATTCTGCAGGCGCCATTTTTTTCGGCGAGCGCGGACGACGCCGTTAACTATGGCGGTATGGGAAGTGTGATCGGGCATGAGATCAGCCATGGCTTCGACGATCAGGGCTCGCAGTACGATGCGAAGGGTAATCTCAAGAACTGGTGGAGCGCGGACGACCTTGCGAAGTTCAAGGAGCGCACCACCATGGTCTCCAACCAGTATGGCGCGTATACCGTCCTCGACAGCGTTCGCGTCAACGGCGAGCTGACGCTGGGCGAGAATATCGCCGACCTCGGTGGATTATCCGTTGCTTACGCGGCGTTGCAGAAAGCGATGGCGGGGAAGCCGCGGACCCCGATTGACGGATTTACGCCCGAACAGCGCTTTTTCCTCGCCTGGGCGCAGATCTGGCGGCAGAATATCACGGAACAGGCGCAGCGCCAGCGGATCATCACCGACTCACATGCGCCCGGCCGGTGGCGGACAAATGGTCCGCTGTCGAACATGCCCGAGTTTGCGCAGGCGTTCGGATGCAAGGACGGCGACCCGATGGTTCGTGGCGCCGCCACACGGGCATCCATCTGGTAGGCCGGATCTGATTCGTACAGCCGGGTGGCGTCTGCAATCCGGAGACGCCACCCTGCTGCGCTCCCATGCCTCCTGCATTCTACTACAGGGAATCCTTCGGGATTCGGATATCGGTGCGGCCGACGTATCTCCGGAATCAATCGGAGCCGTCGGCCAAACACTACGTGTTCGCTTACTTCGTGAGGATAGAGAACGTTGGAACGCAAGCGGCTCAGCTCGTATCGCGCCGGTGGCTCATTCACGATTCTCCGAGCGACGACACCGAGGTCAAAGGGGAGGGGGTAGTGGGCGAGCAGCCGTTCATCGGTCCTGGCGCGGTGCACGAGTATCAGAGCTTCTGCATTCTGAAATCGGGTGAGGGTTACATGGAAGGGCACTACGATTTCGTTCGCGCCGATGAGACGACATTTCAGGCCGTCATTCCGCGGTTCGTGCTGAGCGCAAGCGCCCCGACAACGCTCCCGTCATAGCAGAGGCTGGTCGGGGAACGCCACCACGCCGAAGTCCGGTACGACTGTTGCCCTCGAACGGGCAAATGGCCCGCATCTACGACGTGTCTGTTCCTATCCATAATGGCGGTTTCGTTTATCCGGGTAATCCCGAGATAAAAATCGAGTCGCATCAATCGATCGAGAAGGGTGCCGGCGCCAATGTTTCCTCGCTCGCCTTCGGATCCCATACTGGAACGCACGTCGATGCGGCGAAGCATTTCTTCGACAACGGTCAGACGATCGACCAGATTCCGCTGGAAATCCTGATGGGTCGCGCTATCCTGCTTGCTTTCGACGACGAACTCATGTCCATAGGGGCAGCTGAGCTGCAGACGCAAGACATTGGAGATCACATACGTGTGTTACTGCGTACGCGAAACTCAGCATTGCTTACGCGGCCGGACTTTGTGAGGAACTACACTTACCTCGCCCCCGACGGTGCTGCATACCTCGTTTCGCGAGGTGTAAAACTGGTTGGGGTCGATTACCTCTCCATCGAGCAGTTCCGATCCGGCCATCATCTCACCCACCGGACACTTCTCCAGCAGGACGTGGTTATCGTCGAGGGCCTCGACCTCTCCGCGCCACCTCCTGGCGAATACAGTCTGGCCTGTCTTCCTTTGCGCCTGGCGGGCCTTGACGGGGCCCCGGCCCGCGCCGTCATCACTGAGCTAAGCGACTGATGTCAATCACCCACGTCTTCTTTGATATTGGCGGAGTCCTCGGCACCAACGGCTGGGACCGGGAACAGCGACGCCATGCGCTCAAGCATTTTGCCATCGATGAGAGTGACTTTCAATACCGTCACGAGGAGACTGTCGGGACACTCGAGTCCGGCCGCCTGACCCTCGACGAGTACCTCGACATTACGGTGTTCGGTACGCAGCGACACTTCACCAAGGAAGAATTTCGTGCGTACATGAAAGCCCAGAGTGAACCGTTTCCCGATTCGATTGCTGTTGCCCGCGCAATTGCCGGCGGAGGCAGGTATGCGGTTTTCACGATGAACAATGAATCTGACGAGCTGAATCGGCATCGCATCGAGCATTTCGGGCTTTGCGACATCTTCGATGCATTCCTTTCATCGTGCTGGCTCGGTGTCCGGAAACCGGCTCGTGCTTTCTACGACCGCGTGCTGTCGATTACGCAGGCCGATCCTGCACGCTCCGTCTTTGTAGACGACCGTGAGCAGAATCTGGAGCCCGCGCGGATGCTCGGAATGAACGTCATCCATTACGCCTCTGCCGGGCAGATGAGCAGGGAACTCGTTGCTGCCGGCGTCGACTTCAAACTCAAGGAAGGATAAGCATGCAGCTCGCGATGATCGGCCTGGGCAAGATGGGTGGCAACATGTCTGAGCGACTCATGAGAAACGGCCACAAAATGGTGGTCTTCGATCGCAATCCGGAAACCACGGCGCACTATTCGGGCATGGGGGCGACGAGCGCTGCCGATGCAGGCGACGCAGTGGCCAGACTGGCCGGCCCGCGGATAGTGTGGATCATGGTTCCTGCAGGCAAGCCGGTCGACGATACAATTGCCAGCCTGCTGCCGGGCATGTCGCAGGGTGATGTAATCATTGATGGCGGTAACTCCAACTTTCACGACACCATGCGCCGCGGGACCCAGCTAAAAGCGGAAGGCATTGAGTTTGTGGACTCGGGCACGAGTGGCGGCATCTGGGGTCTCGAAAACGGATACTGTCTGATGATAGGTGCATCTCCGGAAGCATTTGCATTGTGTGAGCCGATATTCAGGTCGCTGGCACCCGAAAACGGTTACGCTCATGTCGGTCCGACGGGTGCCGGTCATTATGTGAAAATGATCCACAACGGAGTCGAATACGGAATGCTTCAGGCTTATGCTGAAGGTTATGAGATCCTTCATGCCTCGAAGAGTTTTGACCTCGATCTGCACAAGATCGCTTCGGTGTGGAATCGCGGCAGCGTCGTTCGCTCGTGGATCAACGAGCTTGCCGAGATCGCCTTCAAGCGGGAGCCGGATCTCGATTCCCTCGAGGGCTATGTGGAAGACTCCGGCGAGGGCAGATGGACAGTTCAGGAAGCCATCGATCTCGACGTGCCCGCCCCGGTGATTACGCTGTCGCTGCTGGCGCGGCTGCGTTCCCGCCAGAGTGACTCGTTCTCGGGCAAGGTAATCGCCGCACTGCGGAACGAATTCGGCGGTCACGCCGTGAAAAAGACGTGACGTTTCCGAAGGTTACAGGCTATCCGGCAGTCATGGGAAGGGACAGCAACTTCGAAAGGCGAGCCCATCCATGCACGGTAGTGATCCTCGGCGCCGGTGGAGACCTCATGCGCCGAAAGCTGATGCCGGCGCTTTACTATCTCGCTCATCAGAAACTCCTTCCCGAACATTTCGGTCTGATTGGTGTCGGCCGCGACGCAATGGGAGACGTGGAATTCGCTGCGTCGATGAGAGTCGCTCTCGAGCAGTCCGACGAAGTGCGTGGAGTAAGCGATGAAACGTGGTCGTGGTTGTCTGGAAGAATCCGGTACGCGTATGGCGATCTGACCGGCGACCAGGTGTACGATGAGATCGGCCGGAGCCTCGGCACACTCGAACAGGCTGTTCCAGGAGAAGAAAGGAACCGGCTATTCTACCTTGCCATTCCGCCTAGCGTTTTTGAAGGGACGCTGGAGCATCTGTCTCAAAGCGGCCTTGCTCCCCGCACCGCCGCGGGCGACGACCAGCCCTGGGGGCGGGTAGTGATCGAGAAACCATTTGGTCGCGACCTCCAATCAGCACAGGCGCTCAATCAGGTTGTTCTCGACAGGTTCGGCGAGCATCAGATCTATCGAATCGATCACTACCTGGGCAAGGAAAGCGTTCAGAACATTCTCGTGTTCCGCTTCGCCAATCCGATCTTCGAACCGCTCTGGAATCGTCAGTACATCAAGCAGGTGCAGATTACCGTGGCGGAATCGGTAGGCATCGAATCGCGAGGCAAGTATTACGAGGAAGCCGGCGTGATTCGCGACATGTTTCAGAATCATCTGCTGCAGCTGTTGACACTGGCCGCGATGGAGCCGCCCGTCGCCTTCAGAGCCGACGATGTGCGCGATGAAAAGGTGAAAGTCCTGCGCTCGCTGCGACCGCTGCTTGCCGCGGGCGAGCCACCGGTTGTTCTCGGACAGTACAGCGCCGCGGAACTCGGCGGAAAAAGTGTGCCTGGCTATCGTCAGGAGAAGGACGTCGCTCCTGATTCCGTAACGCCTACTTTCGCCGCGGTAAGGTTTGCGATCGACAACTGGCGCTGGAAACACGTTCCGTTCTACGTGCGTTCGGGGAAGAGATTGCCGGCGAGAACTTCCGAAATCGCAATCCAGTTTCGCGCGCCACCGGTGCTCATGTTCGGACAACAGGAACTGGAAACAAAAAACCCAAGCGTGCTCGTGATGCGGGTGCAGCCGAACGAGGGCATCTCGCTGCGGTTTCAGGTAAAGACGCCAGGGGCGTGCAATCAACTGACACCGCAATTCGAGATTTCACCAGTGGACATGGATTTCACCTATGCGGAAGCATTCGGCGACGAATCGCCGCCTGCCTATCAGACCCTCCTGCTCGACTGCATGCTGGGCGATGCAACGCTCTTTACACGGAGCGATGAGGTAGAGGAGGCGTGGAAAGTCATCGACCCGTTGTTCCGCTATCTGAAGGAAAACTCGCGTGCGCCGATTCCCACTTACCCCGCAGGTACCTGGGGACCGGAGGAAGCGCACGATCTTCTGCGCGGAGCGCAGACGCAGTGGCGTTAGGGCAACAGGATGCGGCAGGGGGAAGATGACCTACCGCAAGGCGACCATCGGGGCGATCGCGGCAGCCACGCTTTGGGCGGCTGGCTGCACAGGAGGAGGGGAAGCCCATACGGCTTCGGCTGCCTCATCGGTAAAGAGTGATACGACGCCCGTTCCAGGGACATCGAGCGCGGCTCGCGCCGTAGTACTCCGCGCGCGGGCGTTCGACCGCGCCGATCAGCTGGACAGTGCACGCGCCCTGTATGCAGATGCGGCGAAGCAGGCGCCGCTCATTGGCGACTGGCTATATCTGCGGGCGGCGGGCGTCACCCCTTTGAAGTCGGCCCGTGACGATTATCTCGGAAAGATTCGCACCGACGTGGCGCGGGACAGGGTGCCATCAACCGTGGCGATTGCGATGGAGCGCGGAGGCGATGTGGATGGCGCGATTGCAGCCTACACCGCCGCCAATGATCGCCTTGCCGCGTTGCGGCTTGGTCTGGCGCGGCCGGGAGATACCGCGCGGGTTGCCGCGGCCCGCCGCGGCCTTATCAGTTTTCTCGCGGGCAGCCCGAGTCGTGAAGACGCTCGTGACGCTGCCGCATTGATCGATAAGGTTTTTCCGCGGCGATCTCCGGGAGAAGAACTGGTAATCGCGCGGGCTGCTTTCAATGCCGGGCTGACGGCCCGTGCGATTTCGGGTTTCAACAGGGCCTTTGCGGGGGGACGCGGAACCAGCGCGGACCATTTCTCCAACGGCATGATGCTGGCTCGTGACAACAAGGATGCGGAGGCTGCGGCGGAATACTCCCGTGTCACCGCTCCGCAGTCTCTTGCAGCAGCGGCGCGCTACCAGCGCGCCCGGGCACTGCTGGCGCTCGGCCGACGCGACGACGCGAAAGCCGCGCTGCGCCAGCTCACCACCACCCATGCCACCGACACCAGCGCAGCATCGGCACTCCTTCTCCTGTCCGACCTTGCGACGGATGATCTGCGCGACTCTGACGCGCGTGCCACCTTGCTTACCGTCTCTCAGCGGTTTCCGCAATCGCGGCATGCACCAGTCGCGCTGTTTCGTGCGGGGCTCATCGCATACGTGCGTGGTGACTACGCCGCGGCGTCT
The DNA here is from genome assembly GCA_037721215.1 of Gemmatimonadaceae bacterium. Taxonomy (NCBI): domain Bacteria; kingdom Pseudomonadati; phylum Gemmatimonadota; class Gemmatimonadia; order Gemmatimonadales; family Gemmatimonadaceae; species Gemmatimonadaceae bacterium. Next base: position 74,188 of record JBBJNV010000005.1, on the reverse strand, counting down.
GCAGAGTTTGACTCTCTCGTTCGACGATATCCGGCTGGTGAAGACGCCCTGGCGGCCGGTTACTGGAGCGGGAGAGCGTGGAAGCAACGGGGAGATACATCGGCCGCCAATGCGCGGTGGCGTGCAGTTCTGGCTCGCGAGCCAGGCTCCTATTATTCGGTGTTGAGCGCGAAGCGGCTTGGCACCAGCGTGCTCGGCGACAGCAGTGCTGTGATCAGCCGATATCCCGTCATTGCCGATATCTCTGCTGCCATGCAGCGCATCGCGATTCTGAAAGACTTCGGCATGGATACCGAAGCAAAGTTTGAGTACGACCGCATTTTCCGAGACGTAAACAAAACCCCCGAACGGCTGGTTGCGACAGCTCACGCATTGACCGGTACTGACCAGTCGTCGCGGTCGATGGCGCTTGGACGACGGGCGGTGGCTGAAGCGGGCCGCACGGCGCAGAACTATCGGCTGATGTATCCGGTCCTCGAGCGTGAGACGCTGATCGCAAGCTCCCGCGCGAACGGTCTCGATCCGATTCTCGTAGCATCGCTCATCCGCCAGGAATCGAGCTTCAATCCGCGAGCGACATCGCCCGTTGGTGCGCGTGGTCTGATGCAGCTTATGCCGAGCGTTGGCCGATCTCTGGCAGGGTCGCAGCGAATTGCGGGGTACACTGACGAAAGTCTTTACGACCCTGCGGTGAGCATTCGCCTTGGCACTCGGCACCTGAGCTCGCTTTTCCGGGGCGGCAACAGTGTTGAGCGCGTCCTTGCGGCGTACAATGCAGGGGAGTCGCGGGTAACTCGATGGTCACGCAAGGCAGGAACGGCAGATGCGGAGCTTTTTACGGAAAGAATCCCGTTCGTGGAGACCCGGGACTATGTTCGCATCATCGTCCGGAACAGGGCGTTTTACAAAGCTTTGTACGCCTGGTAATCAGATCTATTGCGGGCGCCTTCCGTCGACCCTGACGACCGGTTTCGGTGCCCGTGGATCACCCTTTTTGCCACGCTTCCTAGCCTGCACCTTGTCCATTACCCACGTTCCGGGGATGATGAACAGCGGCGTCAGGAAAATCCCGAGTAACGTATTCAGCCAGATGAGCGCCAGGTAGAATCCGATCAGTCCGAACGAAACCCAGAGTGTGCCCAGCGGACCGTGCGTTTCCATGCGTAACTCCGAAGCGGTGTGATTTAGATTCAAAGTATCATGGAACAGCGCTTCGATGAAGGGCCGGATATTACTCAGATCGCTCGACAGGCACTGGTCGGTCGCGGGCGCCTGTTGCTGGCTGTGTCCGGTGGGCTCGATTCCATGGTGCTTCTCGATGCAGCGGCTCGGGTAGTCAACCGCGGGGATCTGAGAGTGGCGACGTACGACCACGCAACCGGGCCGCATGCAGCGCGTGCCGTGAAACTGGTATTGCGTCGATGCCGCGATCTTGGAATCATGTGCGTGTCGGGGCGAGCGACGAAAGCTGGTACGCGTGAGAGCGAGTGGCGCGCCGCACGGTGGACTTTTCTCCGCGGCGAAGCCGAACTCTCAGGAAGCACAATAGTCACTGCGCACACCCTCGACGATCAGATCGAGACTGTTTTCATCAGGGTTCTTCGCGGGGCCGGGGCACGAGGCCTAGCAGGACTGTACGCAGAGTCGGACATCGTTCGTCCATTTGTCGCGCTCGCGCGTGATTGCATTGCCCGCCATGCAGCGCGATTTGGTGTAACGTGGGTTGACGATCCGTCGAATTTTTCCCGGCTGCATTTGCGGAATCGGGTCCGTCACGATCTGCTCCCCGCGATTGTCAGATTGCGGCCGGATTTTCCTGCTCAGCTCATCGACATTTCCCTCGATGCGGCGCAATGGCGCAGATCGATGGTCTCTCTGGCCGACGCCGTGACCACTGCAGCCGGATCCGACGGTTCGCTCCGCATTGCGAGGGCAGCCCTTGCCGGGTATGATGCGGAGGGGCTGCGGGCGCTCTGGCCATCGCTTGCGGCGAGATCGAATGTGGTTATGGACCGGCGCGGAACTCACCGGCTCGCTGAGTTTACAATGAACGGACAAACCGGTGGGTCAATTCAGCTTTCCGGAGGCATAGAAGTGCGAATGTTCCGCGATCATCTGCTTCTCCGGCGATGGGACACCAGAGGTGTGCAGCGGGCGCGCAATGCGCGGTTGCTCCGGCTCGGAATGCAACTGCCTGCGGCGCTCGAGAGCCTGCGTTGACGGCACCCGCCGCGGCTGACCCGCGCCTTTCCGGACGTGTCCTGCGAAGAGTGGCTTTTGACGAGACAACCATCGCCGATCGCGTGGCTGAACTCGGCGACGAGATCACGAGAGCATATCCGGACGGCGATTTGCTCGTCCTCGGGTTGTTGAAGGGAAGTTTCATTTTCCTGAGCGATCTCGTTCGGCATATAAGGAGGCCGCTGCAGGTCGATTTTCTCGTCGCATCGAGTTACGGTGACGGTACGGAATCGAGCGGGACGGTGCGACTTCTTTACGATCCGGAAACGACCCTCGAGCGCAAGCACATTCTGCTGGTCGAGGATATCGTCGACTCGGGACGCACGCTGAACCGGCTGATGAAACTGCTCCAGGCGCGCAGCCCACGTTCGCTCGAAATTTGCGCGCTGCTACACAAGCGGATTGCCGATGAGTTGGAGCACGACACCAGGTTCATCGGGTTTGATGCGCCCGATGAGTTTCTTGTGGGGTATGGATTGGATCACGCGGAAAATTTCCGCCATTTGCCATATATAGCGAGTTTGCAGTAATGCCATTGTCAATGCCACAAAATTCGAAAGGACCACGAAACTGGGGGAAGCTGTCGAAGACGCTTTCTTTCTGGGTTCTGATCACTTTGCTAGCGGGAATGCTTTTCACTTACACCTCGAGCACCAACGAGGCGGCGCCCAAGATCGAGTATTGGGTATACGATGAACAGCTCGAGGCTAACAACGTTGCGGCCGTTACAATTCAGGCCGGCAGTCAGGTCATCGGCGAATTCAGAAACAAGATCGCGGTGAACCGGCGTTCAATCGGCCGGTTCACTGTGTTGCTGCCGGTCGAGAATTCGGAGGCCGAGGTCGCCCGGTTGCGTGAGAAGAAAGTGCGAATCAGCGCGGAGAAGCAGGGAGCCTCGTTCGCGGGAATCCTCGTGATGCTGCTGCCCTACATTATCATCTTCGGTATCTGGATTTTCCTGCTGCGGCAGATGCAGGCGGGTGGCGCGAAGGCATTTTCCTTCGGCAAATCGAAGGCAAAGCTTCTCACGGCAGATTCGCCGAAGGTCACGTTTGCCGACGTTGCCGGAGCGGACGAAGCCAAGGTCGAGCTTGAAGAAATCATAGAGTTCCTCAAGGATCCTCAGAAGTTCACGAAGCTCGGTGGGCGTCTTCCCAAGGGTGCACTTCTCATCGGTCCCCCCGGAACTGGCAAGACACTTCTCGCGCGCGCTGTTGCCGGAGAGGCGGGGCGCCCGTTTTTCTCGATGTCCGGCTCTGATTTCGTCGAAATGTTTGTTGGCGTCGGCGCCAGCCGGGTGAGAGATCTTTTCGAGCAGGGCAAAGCCAATGCGCCGTGTATCATCTTCATCGACGAAATCGATGCCGTCGGTCGCCATCGCGGCGCTGGCCTCGGTGGGGGTCATGACGAGCGCGAGCAGACTCTCAACCAGTTGCTGGTCGAGATGGATGGATTCGAGTCGAATGAGGGCGTGATCCTGATCGCCGCCACCAACCGGCCGGACGTGCTCGATCCGGCGCTGCTTCGGCCGGGTCGATTCGATCGCCAGATTGTGGTCGACGCGCCCGATCTCCGCGGCCGCGAGGGTATTCTCAAGGTGCACACGCGCAACAAGCCCCTGGCTGATGACGTCAGCATCACGACGCTCGCCCGCGGAACCCCCGGTATGTCGGGTGCTGACCTTGCGAATCTTGTGAACGAAGGCGCGTTGCTCGCTGCACGCCGGAATCATGACAAGGTCTACATGAACGACCTCGAAGATGCGAAGGACAAGGTCATGCTCGGCGCTGAGAGAAAGTCGATGGTGATGAAGGACGAGGAGCGCAAGCTGACCGCGTATCACGAGGGCGGTCATGCTGTCTGCACTGTGATGACTCTCGGCAATGATCCGCTCCACAAGGTGACTATCGTACCGCGAGGTCGCGCACTTGGACTCGCGTTTACGCTTCCCGAGGATGACCGCGTCTCGATCACCCGTGAGCAGCTCGAAGCCCACCTCGTTCGCATGTATGGCGGACGTGTTGCCGAGGAACTGGTTTTTGGCCGCGGGCGAGTTACCACTGGCGCGTCGAGTGACATCCAGCAGGCAACTGGTCTCGCCCGCAGGTACGTGACGCAATGGGGACTTTCCGATGCAATCGGACCTATTCTCGTTGGAGACAACGAACAGGAGCTCTTTCTGGGGCGCGAACTGCAGACCCGAAGAGAAGTTTCCGAGCGCACGGCCCAACTCGTCGACTCTGAAGTTTCGCGCGTGATCAAGGAGGCCTACAACCGCGCGAAGGAGACGCTGACAGAGAATCTCGATCTGCTGCACCGCGTTGCTGCAGCGTTGCTCGACCGCGAGACGCTCACTGGGGAAGATGTGCAGAAGCTCGTGCGTGGGGAGACCCTGCCGCCGAGAATTCATCCGCCTTCGACTCCGGCGGCGCCGGTCAAGGAGCTGCCGGTGGCGCAGCCCAAGCCCGCAAAACCGCCGCTGTTCGGCGGCCCGGAAGTCGCTCCGGCGTGATCGCGCGGCGCAAGCGACAACCGGCCGGCCGGTGAGGCTCTGGCCGGCTGGGACGCTTGCGTGAAGGACAGGGGGATCAACCACAACCGGAGCGGGGGGCAACCGCCGCTCCGATCGCGGTCGCCGCGGTATTGCTTTTCGTTTATGTAGCGACACTCGCCCCAACGGTTACCTATTGGGATTCGGGCGAATTCATTGCCGCCGTAAAAACTCTCGGCATTCCTCACCCGCCTGGAACGCCGCTCTACATACTGATTGCGAACGTCTGGGCGACGCTGGTTTCGCCGTTCGTCGGTTATGCCTACGCAGTGAATCTTCTCTCGGCGGTATCCACCGCCGCGGCGTGCGGTGTTCTTACATGGTTGATGGCGACGTGGACGCGTGATCCGTGGTCGGCGGCTGCGGGGGGGCTTCTCGCAGGGCTGATGTCGAGCGTCTGGCTGAATGCCAATGAAACCGAAGTTTACGCTCCATCGCTTCTTTTTTCCGCGATCCTGCTTTTCGTTGCGAATCGCGGGCGTGAAACGGCAGAGGCGAAGTGGCTGGTGCTGCTTGCTTATCTCATTGGGTTGGGGTGGACGCTCCAGCTTTCCGCACTGGTCGCGGCTCCGGCAGCGATCGTGCTGGCATTCTCAGGCAGACGCCGTTCTTACCATGCCTCAGGCCGCGAACCTGGCCGTGCGATCTGGACCGGCGTGCAAGGCGTCGCGATGATTGCGCTCGGCGCCTCTGCAGTACTGTTCATGCTCGTGCGAGCCAGTCACGATCCGGGCGTGAATCAGGGGAACCCGGATACATGGCGTTCGTTCATCGATGTCGTTACGAGGGCCCAGTATCAGCCCGTTCCGATATTGCCCCGACAGGCGCCGGTGTTTCTTCAGGTCGGCAACCTCTTCGAGTATGCCGATTGGCAAATTGCGCTCGGTCTCGCGTCCGAAGCTCCTCCGTCGTGGCGCCGTACGCCTTTTTCGATCGCGTATGCGCTGCTGGGTGTCGCCGGGTTCGCATGGCACCGGCGTATTCATCGCCCCAGCTGGCTGGGAATGTCGATGGTATTAGCATGCGCGTCACTTGGCATCATTGCGTATCTCAACATGAAGGCCGGCCCTTCCTACGGATACGGCTTTCTGCCGGAGGGTACGAAACGCGAGGCACGGGAGCGCGACTACTTTTTCGCCTTGGCGTTTGCGTGCTGGGGGCTTTGGGCCGGCGCGGGGGCGATGCGGGTTTTTGCCAGGGGCGGCAGCCGTGGCAGGTGGATCGGTGTCGCCGTAGCGATGCTGCCGGCCCTGCTCAATCGGAGTGCCGTCGACAGGTCACGTGTGCCACTCGCCAGTGCAGCCGCTGACAGCGCACGAAGAATTCTGGAACCGGCGCCCGCCCGCGCTGTCGTGTTCGCGTACGGAGACAATGACACCTATCCCGGATGGTTCACGCAGCAGGTGGAAGGCGTGCGGCGCGACGTTACTCTCGTGACAGTACCGCTGCTTGCGGCCAGGTGGTATCGGGCAGAACTGGCCCGACGTGAGCGCCTCCTCGACGCAGAATTCGTCGGTCGGTGGCGCGGGGTGCCGTCCACTATCACCGCGATCTGCACTGCCGCTGCTCGAATGCAAAGACCTGTCATTGCAAGCCCGTTACGCCATGACTCACCTGTCCCTGCGCAATGCGCCGGATGACGTAGCGGTCGAAATCCGGGATACTATTGCACTGCTGAAGGAAGCCTGAATGATTTAAGAGAGAGGGCACGAAGTCGGATTCGACTTCGTGCCCTCTTCTTTTACGCCCGATTACAGTATCGCACCAGGCGACGAGCCTAGTAGCGGTAATGGTCAGACTTGTACGGTCCGTTCATCGGCACACCCAGATACGCTGCCTGATCGTCGGTCAGCCTGGTCAGGACGACACCGAGCTTGTCCAGATGAAGCCGGGCAACTTTTTCATCCAGGTGCTTGGGGAGAGTGTACACCCTGCACTCGTACTTGCCCACATTCTGGTGCAATTCAATCTGGGCCATGACCTGGTTGGTGAAGCTGGCAGACATGACAAAGCTCGGATGCCCCGTGGCGCAGCCGAGGTTGAGCAGGCGACCCTCGGCAAGAATCATCACGCTGTGTCCGTCGGGAAACACATACTCGTCGTATTGCGGCTTGATGTTGACGCGGGTGACGCCCTTCATCTTTTTCAGCCCGGCCATGTCGATTTCGTTGTCGAAGTGACCGATGTTCCCGACAATCGCCTTGTCCTTCATGCGAACCATGTCGCGCGCAGTGATGATGTTCTTGTTGCCGGTAGCGGTAATGAAGATGTCCGCGGTCTCCATGACCGCATCGAGCGTGGTCACCTGATAACCTTCCATAGCTGCCTGTAATGCGCAGATGGGATCGATCTCCGTGATGATCACGCGCGCGCCCTGACCCTTCAACGCCTGTGCGCAACCTTTACCGACATCGCCGTAGCCGCAGATCACCGCCACCTTGCCCGCAAGCATTACGTCTGATGCGCGTAGAATTCCATCCGTCAACGAATGACGGCAGCCATACAGGTTGTCGAACTTGCTCTTGGTTACCGAGTCGTTGACGTTGATGGCGCAGAAAAGCAGCTGTCCGGCTTCCATCATCTGGTAAAGGCGGTGAACGCCGGTGGTGGTTTCCTCAGATACTCCGCGGAGATCCCGTGCCATCGTCGTCCAGCGGGCCGGATTTCTCGCGTATTCGTTCCGCAGAAGATCGAGTATGACGCCGTATTCCTCCGAGTCACGGGCTTCGTCGAAGCCGGGAACCGCACCGGCCTTCTCGAACTCAACGCCCTTGTGCACCAGAAGCGTGGCATCGCCGCCATCATCCAGCAGCAGGGTTGGTCCCGACCCATTGGGCCAGACGAGTGCCTGATCGGTGCACCACCAGTACTCTTCGAGAGTCTCACCCTTCCACGCGAAGACCGGCACGCCCTGCGGATTATCCTGTGTTCCGGATTTTCCGACCACGACTGCCGCGGCTGCATGGTCCTGCGTCGAGAAAATATTGCATGAAACCCACCGAACGTCTGCGCCGAGCTCGACGAGCGTCTCTATGAGTACAGCGGTCTGAACCGTCATGTGAAGCGATCCCATGATCTTCGCACCCGCGAGCGGGTTTTGACCCCGATACTCATCACGGAGCGCCATCAAACCGGGCATTTCATGCTCGGCGAGACGGATCTCGTTACGGCCAAACTCGGCGAGTGAAAGATCGGCGACCTTGAACGCCGGCCGGCCGCTCACGGCGAACCGCCCTTCTGCTGAGTTCTGCATTGTCGCGGTATCCGGAAACTCTGCTACGCTGGTCATGATTTGTTTTTCTGGTGAATGTGTTGGTAGTGATTGCACTTCATGCCGTCAAAGCGAGAACGGCGGGAGCTTCCGCCGCTATGGTGTCGCCGCCGGATGATTCCATGTTTGTCGAGGCGTTCGCCCGGCGCGCCACGGCGGCAAAGAGAGCGGGACCTCTCGCGGCCTCATCGGGCGGCAGCGCTCGATATCGGCTCGCCTCAAAACCAGCAGCCTCGAAGAACGACGTTATCTGGTCTTCGCGAAACCCTCGCCACAGGTGACCCATTTCGTGCAGCAACTCGTCGCGTTCGTGCGGCATCATGTCCACGATCAGTAAGCGGCCACCCGGTTTCAAAACGCGAAAAGCCTCGGATACCGCTGCCGCGGGTTCAGGTATGTAATGGAGCACGAGAAACAGAATGGCTGCGTCGAGTGATGCATCGTCGATGGGCAGCGATTCGAGGCGGCCGGCTCTAACGGCAACGTTCGGCACCCTCGCAAGCCGTTTCTTTGCGGCTGAAATCATCGCCGCGGAGTCGTCGACCGCAATGACATTGCCCACGAAGGGCGCCAGCGACTCGGCAACCTGGCCAGTGCCGCAACCGAGGTCACCAACCGTCCAGTCGTCGTCGAGTAATCCGACGAGGCCAAGGAGGTCAGCGCGTCGCCCGTAGAGCTCGGCGCGCAGGCGGTCCCACTGACCTGCAGCGCTTGAAAAAAACTTCTGCGAACGGGTCCGCCGGTGGGCGAGCACCATCTGGACTCGCCGCGAATCCTGGCTGGCAGCCGGCGTGATGCTGACCTGTTCCCGGACCAGATGCCACAATCGCCGGCTCGGAGGATCAAGCTTTTCTGTAGCCCGGTATCGCCGGCTGGTTCCGTCGGCGCGAGACCCCACCCAGTCGTGGTCAGCCAGGATCTTGAGATGCCGGCTGACGGTGGACTGTGGCAGCTGCAGAACCGACTTCAGTTCGCTGACGGTCAACTCATGCCGGTCGAGGACCAGCAGCATGCGGCTTCTGGTAGAATCGGCCAGCGCCGTCATGCGGTCGAAGAGTGCGATAGTGAGAGAAGGTTGCATCCGTATATCCGGATATAATGATGGTAGGTGCAACGATGCATGTCAAGTGATCAGTCAGGGTGCAGAACCGCCTGGATGCGCTTTGTTTCTGACGCTGATTGAGGCATATTCAACCTATCCTCGTAGTGTCCCCGGCAGCTTCCTCCGAATGACGTTTGAATCCAACATCGCACGGCTCGATCAGATCGTATCGCACCTTGAAACGGAGCGCCTCGACTTGAGCGTTTCCCTCAAGCTGTTCGAGGAAGGAATCGAGTTGCTGCGACTTGCGTCCGATGAGCTAAGCGAGGCGGAGACGCGCGTGAAGGAGCTGGTCGAGCGCGCAGATGGTGTACTGGAGCTGCGGGATTTCGCAGGCTAGGGCGACGGATGTCGCAGCGCGAGATGATCGGGCTACCGTTGAGCTCGAAATCTTGCGACTCATCAGGGGAGAGCTTGCCGCCGTCAGTGGGGGGACCGGTGACGTCGTGCGATATGCTCTGGGAGGCGGCGGGAAGCGGCTTCGCGGAATGCTTGTACTGGCCGCCTACCGTGCCGCGGGCGGCACAGGTGATGCCACGGCACTCGCAGCCTCGGTTGAAATTGTTCACGCCTATTCACTCGTTCATGATGACTTGCCTTGTATGGATGACGACAACATGAGGCGCGGACGTCCGTCCGCTCACATTCAATTCTCAGTGGCCCATGCAACTATTGCAGGCGCCGCCATGATCCCGCTCGCCGCGAGCATGGCGCATCGCGGCGCACGGGATCTTCGGTTGCCCGATGACGCGTGCTGTACGATAGTTAAGGTGTTGATGCAGGCTGCCGGCGGCGGAGGAATGATTGCCGGTCAGCTTCTCGATCTCGAGGGTGAAGGGAAGATGCTGTCGCGTGCGGGGCTCGACGAAGTCCACTCGGCAAAGACCGGGGCGCTCATTGCTGCCTCTGTGCTAATTGGCGGAATCGCGGCCGGCGCGTCCGAATCAGGACTGAAAGCTTTCGAGCGCTATGGAAGTTGCGTCGGACTGTCGTTTCAGATCATGGATGACGTTTTGGACGTCACATCGTCGAGCGACAGACTGGGAAAAACGGCGGGCCGGGATATCGCCCTCGGAAAGAGCACGTATCCCGCGCTTCTGGGCATCGAAGGCGCGGTTGCGGCGGCAGGAACGTTGATTGATGAAGGTCGCGCGGCTCTGCAGGAGAACGGACTGCTCACCTCCGAGCTGGACGGTCTTGCGTGGTTCATAGTTTCGCGCAGTCACTGAGGACATTATTCAACCAATGTCACTTCTGGATGAAATTGGATCTACCGCTGCTTTAAGGGGAATGTCGAGGGACCAGCTTCGCGCTGTCTCCGCCGCGATTCGCGAGCGCATGATCGCTGTCTGCTCGCACACCGGCGGACATATCGGCGCCGGGCTTGGAGTAGTTGAACTTTCTGTTGCGATACACGCGGCGTTCGATACGCCACGTGATCAGGTTGTGTGGGATGTCGGCCACCAGGGCTATCCTCACAAACTCCTGACCGGCCGTAACCGGGGCATGGACACGCTGCGGCAGGAAGACGGGCTATCGGGCTTCCTTAAACGCAACGAGAGCGAGTACGACACATTTGGGGCGGGCCATGCGGCAACGGCGATCTCAGCGGGGCTTGGAATGGCAACGGCCCGAGACATCAATGGCGAAAACTTCAAGGTCGTATCGATACTCGGCGACGGCGCTCTGACCTGCGGACTTGCCTACGAAGGACTGAACAACGCTGGCGCGTCAGGACGTGATTTTGTCGTGATTCTCAATGACAACGAGATGTCCATCGCTCCGAACGTCGGCGCGATGTCGAAGTATCTCACGTCCATCCAGCGCAATCCGTTGTACAATCGCGTTCGGTCGAAGATTGGCTCGGTGATGGATTCAGGGCCCGGCAAGCTTGCCAGTGTTGGCGCGCTCGTTCGGAAGTGGGAAGAAAGCATGAAGGCTTTCCTTACGCCCGGAGTTCTATTCGAAGAATTGGGGTTCCGTTATTTCGGCCCAATCGATGGCCACGATATCGACGTGCTCATGGATACCCTTTCGGCGGTGCGTGATTTTACCGGCCCCCGCTTGATCCATGTCATTACGCAGAAGGGCAAGGGCTTCCCGGCCGGCGATTCGGTCGAAAAATGGCATGCACTTCCTCCCGGACACGATCCGGCGACTGGCAAGCAACTCAAAGTGTCTTCGGCCAATGCCGGCTATACAGCAACGTTCGGAAAAGGGCTGAGCGAGCTGGCGGACGAAAATTCAAAACTGGTCGCCATCACTGCGGCTATGCCGAGTGGCACGGGCACGGGGCTTTTCGCGAGTTCACATCCGGACAGGTTCTTCGATGTAGGTATCGCCGAAGGACATGCCGTGACCTTCGCGGCGGGTCTGGCGACGCGCGGTATTGTGCCGGTGTGCGTCATTTATTCGACATTCCTGCAGCGCGCGTACGACAATGTGATTCATGATGTGGCAATTCAGCACCTGCCTGTTGTTTTCGCGATGGATCGCGCGGGACTGGTGGGAGAGGACGGGCCAACGCACATGGGGCTGTACGACATTGCCTACATGCTCGCTGTTCCGGGGATGACGGTAATGGCACCAAAGAACGGCACCGAGATGCTGGGCCTGCTTCGCACCGCGGTGTCGCACCTCACGGGCCCGTCGTGTCTGCGCTATCCGCGCGACGCGGCTCCTGATATTGCTCCACCGATAACCGAAATAGATGCCGTGGAATACGGGTCGTGGGAAATTATGCGGCGCGGTGCAGGGTCGAGGGATGCTGCCGGCGGCGTTGCGATTCTCGCGGTTGGAACGATGGTGCTGCCCTCGGTCGCGGCGAGTGAGATTCTGGCTCAGGAAGGCATCAGCTCGACTGTTGTCAACTGCAGATTTCTCAAGCCATACGATGAGGCGGTTCTCGACTCACTCGTAAAGGACAACAGATATCTCCTTGTTGTCGAGGAGGGAACGGTCGTCAATGGATTCGGTGCCTACATGGCTTCGGTCGTCGCCAAGCTCGACAGGAAGGTGTGCGTAATCGCTCACGGCGTGCCGGATGAATTCATCGAGCAGGCTTCCCGCGTGAAACAGCTTGCCAGCGCGAGACTCGACGCGGCCGGCATCGCTGCGCGCGTGAAACAGATCAGGCAGACCGACGCGCCGGGTGCGCAACTCCGCGCGGGCTGATGCGGCTCGGAGTAATCGGCCACACGGGATACCAGGCTCTTCCCGAGATACTGCAGACACTTTTTACCACAGCGCCCTCACTTGGCATTGAGCTGCTGTTCGAGCGCGAGCTTCATGAGGTAGCCGGTGCCGGAGAACGCCTCGACGATCCAGGCGGCATCGACGCGCTCCTGACGCTTGGCGGTGACGGAACGTTGCTGCGCGGGGCCAGATTCCTCGCTGGCAAGCCTGTCCCAGTGCTCGGCGTAAACCTCGGCCGACTGGGATTCCTCACCACCTGCCGGAGCGGCGATCTCGATGAAGCTCTGCGGCTGCTGGCTTCGAACCGGTACGAGGCGCAGGCGAGGATGACCATTAGCGGAAGTGCGGTGGACGCCAGCGGAGCCGTTCGCCAGAGCTGGCTGGCGCTCAATGATTTCGTGCTGCACAAGGGAGGTTTTGCGCGGGTCGTGCGGCTGGCGATATCAGTGAACGGTGACTCCATCGGCACGTACGCGGCCGATGGTATCATCATTTCCACACCCACCGGCTCGACAGCATACAGTCTCTCGGCCGGCGGGCCAATTGTGGTACCCACCGTTGAGTCCATAATTCTCACGCCCATATCGGCGCATACTCTGGCGGTCCGGCCACTCGTCATCGGCCCCGATGCCGAGATATCGGTCGAGACCGACGAAGGATCGGAGGAGCTGCTTGTCACGGTCGACGGGCAGGTGGGAACTCATCTGGTGGCAGGCGAGAAGCTCATCGTGAAGCGGGGCGAACATCCAGTGCTGATCGTGCGATTGCCGGGAGCGAGCTTTTTCGAACGGTTGCGCGTAAAACTTGGATGGGGAGGATTGCCGGAGCGGGATGAACCGCGGCAATGCTGACCGAGCTCCGGATCACAAATTTCGCGATCATAGAATCCCTGACGCTGCCACTGGCCGGTGGCTTCAACGTTCTTTCGGGCGAGACTGGCGCCGGGAAGTCGATCATCGTTGGTGCCCTCGGCTTTCTGCTCGGAGAGCGTGGCAACGCGGACCTCATTCGCACGGGGGCTTTGAAGGCGACGGTTGAAGGGGTGTTCGATATCTCGGCGTCGGCCACCATCGCGACGATGGCCGACGAACGCGGCATTGACGCCGATGACGGAACGATGGTGTTGAAACGGGAAATATCCGCCCAGGGACGTGGGCGGTCCTGGGCCAACGGTTCGCCCGTGACCGCTACTCTGCTCGGTGAAATTGGGCGCTCGCTCGTGAATCTTCACGGTCAGCACGAGGCGCAGACGCTCCTCGATGGGGAATCGCAGCGTCAGATACTCGACGCCTTTGGCGGAGCGGCCGCCCAGGCGGGGAAGGTTCGCGCTGCCTACGCCGAACTATCTGCTATTCGACAGAAAAAAAAGCTGCTTTCGTCGCGCCGTGCCGACGCGGAAAAAAGAGCTGACTACCTTGCCCACGTTGCGCGGGAAATCGAAGATGCGCATTTGATCGCTGGTGAGGATACTCGACTGGAGGATGAAGCTCGTGTGCTCGAAAATGCAGACGAGCTGAGGAATCTGGCCGACGGTATCGGGCGCTCGTTGAACGCGGACGACGAGGGCGTGATTGACCGGCTCAGAACAGTCGGCCGCTCACTCAGCGCGGTGGAGCGTTTCGACCCGTCAGCGGCCAGACTGCGGGAGTTGTTCGATGCAGGCTTTTATGCCCTGGATGAACTGGGGCGTGCAATCGACGATTATTCGCACTCGGTGGATCTCGATCCGGAGCGGCTCGAGGCCACACGGCGCCGTCGAGACCTGATCTACTCGCTGGTAAAGAAATACGGGCCCACGCTCGACGAAGTTGTCGAGATGGGGCGGAGGTCACGAGCAGAGCTCGAGCTGGTGAGCTCGGCATCGTTCGACCTTGCTCAACTTGCTCAGCAGGAGTCGGCGGCTGCGGAGTGCCTTCGCTGCGACGCGGCCCAGCTGTCGGCGATGCGGAGCGCCGCCTCATTGAAGCTTGCAGCGGCGGTCGACGTGGTTCTCCCTGAACTCGGAATGGGCGTCGGCCGGTTCAGTGTCTTGCTGCATGGCAAGCCCATGTGTGATGCGGAGGGCGCCGAGGACATCGAGTTCAGGGTGGCACTCAATGTCGGGTACGAGTCAAGGCCGTTAGCGAGAGTTGCATCGGGCGGTGAACTGTCGCGGGTAATGCTTGCGCTGAAGACTATTCTGGCGCGAGCGGATGAGGTACCAACGCTGGTATTCGACGAAGTCGATGCAGGCATTGGCGGAACCGTCGGTCTGCAGGTGGGCGACACTCTTCGACGCGTCGCCGAGCATCATCAGGTTTTTGCGATCTCGCACTTGCCGCAGATCGCAGCTCGTGCGCACACGCATATAGTGGTTGCGAAAGCTTCCAGGGGAGGAGTGACAACAGCCGACATAACCGTTCTGGAAGGGCCAGCGCGCGTCGTCGAGATTGCGCGGATGCTCGGTGGTGATCCGGAGAGCAAGCTGAGCCGCGCTCACGCAAGGGAGCTGCTCGAGACTGCGGCGGCACGATGATCATACCCGCGCCGCAGATTCCCTGGCAGGTCACCGGAAACCACTGGTTGACGTTGCCTTGCATCCATCCGGCAGATGCGTCGATTCATCTGGTTGGCGTCGTACACGCGGGCGCGAGAGGCGCGGTGGAATTTGCCGGGGGCGTCGGCTATGCGGATGGCAACGCCGATCCGCTGGCGAGAATTGTACTCGTAATTGACGGCGTTCGGCATACGTTGGGCGCTACGGGACTCGCGTGGGAGCGTGAGCTGGGATGGCTTCCCACATTCAGCTGCAGGATTGGGGACGTTGCAATCCGTGGCACCATCTGCGCCCCTCACGGCCCGGATGCGGATATTGCCGGTGCAATTGTGGCGATAAGCATTGAGAACAGGGCGTCCACTTCTACGAGTATCCAGCTTGCGATTGAAGGCACACTGGGCCATCGCCAGTTGCGCGTCCGGACCCCCGGCGTGTTCAAGGACTCCCACAGAGTTACCGGTATCGCAGCGGGTGTGGTGATCGATGGCGACAGCGCTGTGAGCCATCTCGCGGTCGCCATCGGCGGTTCGGATGATTCTGTTGTCAGCGTCAAGCACGGCGACTTGCCGTCGTGGACGATCGAGAGCGGTTTCACCATAGATGCAGGTGAAATGCGCGAGGAGGCGTTCTTCGTTGCCGCCGGTTCCGAACGGGACGGCGCGACGGCGACACTTGGCGCTCTCAAGAGGCGGGGATGGCGCAAGCTCCTGGACGCAACACGCGGAGCACTCCGGGTGATGGAGCCCTCCACAGGCTCGGTGACAGCGGACCGTCTGATAGCGCGCAACATGTTCTTCGCCTACTTCTGTGCTGTGGCGCGCGCTCTCGACGACGCGCATGTATATGTCGTAAGGAGCAGGCTGCCGTGGAACGGGCGGGGCATGACGGTTCGCGACTGGGATGCACTGATGTGGGTGCTTCCTGCGATTCAGCTGGCCGATGCCGGTCTTGCGAGGGAAGTTCTGCTGAGGATATGCGAGCTTCACGGCCATTCGCCCGGCGGGGGTGTTCATTATCTCGACGGTTCGGTATTCGAGGCCGGCTTCTCACTCGAGGGTGCGGCTGCTTTCCCCATCGCGGTCGATGCCTATATCGTGAACACCGGCGATGACAAAGTCGTGGAAGATCCGGTTCTCGCAGACTCCCTGTACGGCGCGCAGGAAGATATCGGGGCGCGCCGCGACAGCCGGCTTTCTCTGTACTCGACTGAGGTCAATCCGGACGGGACAGTTCCGTCGAAGCCGTGCACTGCTCACGGCAACGCCGTCGTAGCGCTGGCACTGGATATCCTCCGCCATACGCTCGACGAAAAAACTGCAGAAAAAATTCCTGATTCGGCGGCGATCCGCGCCGCGACGCTTCGCCAGTTTTCGGACGCCGCGCAGCCCAAGCATGCATTTGCGGCGGCTTCCGATTTAGCGGGAAGTGTTTCGCTGACCGATGAGCCGGGCGCGTCATTGTATTGGCTCCCATATTATGACCTCGTGAGCCGCGACGATTCTGCGTACAGGCGGACTGCGAAGCGGCTTGATGCCGAGGCCCCTGATGCGCTGGTGGTTCGTTGTGCGCGGCTGGTGGGTGTGGATAGTTCGGCCGCGCTCGACTGGCTACGTCGCGCCCCGCTCGATGGGGGCATTGCAGCAGAGTTTGTGGATGCCGAAGGACGGGCTACCGGGAATGGGGGCGATGCTGCATTGTCGGGCCTGCTCGCCTACACGGTCTGGTACGCCATTCACGCCCTCGGAGCAAAACTGTAGCACCGAGGGCGGGGGCGCATTGTAGGGCTGCGGTTTACGTAATCTGGGCCGGCCTTTATTCGAGCCTAATCAATGCTCCTGCGAAAAGTTTATGCCCACCGCAGTCAGCGAGGTTCCGCTGATGGTTCCCGTCAGGTAAGGACTGATCGTTCTTGACGAAGCAAACGCACCAACAAACCTGAAAGTGAGGCCGTTGTCAGTTGTGAAGTTGAATGAAACGGATGTGCCGTTGGCCGTGCCGGTGAGAGACACAACCAGCACATCGCACAGGCTCGGCGCAGGCCGGTTGGCTGGTCTGCAGGTAGAGCCGCCGAGCACCGCCCTGCCTGCTTCACTCACAGCCGTGAGTCTGCAATCGACATCGTTCAGCCCGCAGGAAGCGTTTCGGCTGAGAACAGTCCCCGTCTGATCGATCGGGAGGTGCCAGTGGACCTCGACGCAGGCATCGTTTCCACTCCAGTGAGCACCGTTGAGCGTTCTCGCAACTCCTGACCCGGCGGTCGGCGTGAAGCACGATGTGTATTGCGAGGCTACCCGGTTGCCCGCCATGTCCCTCACGCCGGTGGTAATCGTTACCGCGTAGCTCACATAATTCCGGTAGGGCAATGTCGCCGTAAAAATCGCTGTGTTCGTTGCAGCGTCGTACGATCGAATGCCATTAATCACAACCGAGCCAGTAGGCGAAAACGACTTGATGGTAAAGGTCGAGTCCGTCAGTGTAGCCGGATTGATCGGCTCGCTGAACGTGACGCGGACGGCCGTTGTCGCACTGACGTCCGAGGCCCGGTTGACAGGGGACGATGTCATCACGGAAGGCGATGTGACGTCGGGCCCGGTCGGCACGGGCGGGCCCGAAACGTCCTTACACGCGCCAATCGCCAGCGCCGGGCACACGAGCAGGAGACCGGTAACGCCCGATCGGCGAAGGACAGATAGCCAGGGTTTTCGCATTTTTTAATGATAATGTGTCGCGCAGAATCCGTGCAGAGCCTTTGCTTGAATGGAGTTCAGAGCGTAAATAGCTTCCAGTCGTCGCTCGGGTGGCGAAACCGGTAGACGCAAGGGACTTAAAATCCCTCGGCTGAAAGGCCATGCGGGTTCGAGCCCCGCCCCGAGCATTTCATAGGTAAAATCCACCAAAAACGACGATTATGAAAAGGCTGACTGTCGTTGAGCCGTGGCGGGACTTGTAGCGGGGTTATTCAGGATTTAGCCCGAGACGTTCCAAGATTGGGGTAAGTGGCGCGAGGTGGGCGCGTACTCGTTCGGCATCCGCCCCAATAAAGCGAATGGCGTCTCCGTGGGCGTATAAATCGAATAAGGACTTCGGACCGTGCCCCATGTACGCCGAGCAGTTGGATCGCACTACCCCGGCATTTTCAAGCAGGCGGGCGAAAGTTCGGCGCAGGTCATAAGGGCGAACCGGAAGACCAGAAGTATTGGCGATTTTTGTTAGCCGCCGCCGGAAAGCGTCCGCAGTGAAATTATCCGGCTGCCACGGTTTGACGAGGCGCAGAATGGGGCGATCCCTCCCTTTGCGCTTTTCACCGTGGACATAAATCAGCTGTGGGCTGTCTTCCCAAAACCCCCAATATTCTGTGATGCCCATTCCGGTGAGCGCCATGGACAACACTGCGCGCGCGCTGTCGTCGTCGCTCGCTTCAGCCAGCTTCACTAACTCAGAAACTTCGAGTGGGTACCGCTTGCGTTGGCTGAGTGGTCTCTCTTTGTAACGCCGTGTATTTGTGATCTCCTTCCAGAGCAACGATTGTCGCCCGCCGTTGTCGCGGGCGAAAGCCTGGCACGCAGCCCGGACCCGATTGAAAGTCGTAATTCCTAACGTATAATCCCGATATTCTGCGAGAAGCTTGGGTAGTTCGATTACGGGACGTGCGAGGTTGTTGGCAGTTGCGACTTCGTCAAGCTCAAGCCGCGTCGGATCGTATTCCGCAGGGACTTTACGGGTGGTGAGCTGTCGCAGCCGGCGCGCAAGATCATCGGCATGAACCTCCGAAATGTCGTTGCCTACGCGAAACTGGCCCAGCCATTCGCCCCACGCGACGGAGATTGGTCGCGCAAGTTCTGGTGAGGGAATGCCCTCCATACCCATTTTCTTGTGTGCTTCCAAGGCCGCAAGCATCGACAGTCTGCCCGCTTTGATTTCTCGCAAGTATCCCAAATGCCCGTGTTCGTATAAAGCCGTGAGCGTTTGCGAGATTTGTCGAAATACAACGAGAGAGTTTGTACCTGTGTGTCGATTTATTCGACCCACATCCCGGAACACCCGGTCTATTTTTAGACTCCCTCGGCCGTTGGTGTTTCGATGACCTGCCGCGCCGGACCAGGGTGCGGGTCGGCTTTTCTTCTTTGGCATCCACTAAACAACAAATCGACAGGCGGGGAAGTCAAGCAACTTCAGTCGTCATGGCTGTTTTGTCCGGGTCGATCCGGAGCCCCAGAAGGCACAGCGCGGGGCGAAAAACGGGCAACCGGAAGCAGGTGGGAAAAGCAGCGAAACACCCCAGACCCCAAGACTAATATAGGAAGCCTACTATTTCCCTCTACGGCCAGGTATCGCCCGTGATACCACTTGGTATCTGTGGTGATACAAAGGAGAATGTGGCTTTTTTCGGATGGCCATCGGTATAGGCCCCGCCCGTAGAGTTGATCCATATCGGCGGAGACTTTTTGTTTCTCTCGCTCGTACTCCTCGATTTCATTTTGGAGGGCTGCGTTTTCCTTGTCATCGCCAAAAGCGAAAATGTCGGGATTGAGCCAGTACCGTTTCCGTTTTCCAGGCATCCATGGGAGAGCGTTCGGCTTGACCGGCGGAACTACGAGGTAGGTTGCGTCGATGAGCCAGCGGATGGCACGGGAAACATTGGGTCGTTTCATATTCACGGCATCCGCGATCTCGTGATGTCTTACGTCGACACTGTTGTTCCAATCACAGGTTGCTAGCAGGTAATCAAGAACAGTACGCGCCGACCGGGGCGGCGGGTTAATCGCCATTTCGTAAAGCTCCTTCCGAGAAACGCGTACAAAATATCCGATGGATCTGGCGCGTTTTTGACGCGGCGCTCGCAGTTCAAGGCTCGATTTTAAGAACTCTCCAGTCTTTAGGTCCTCAATCCACACAGCCGTTTCGGGCTTTACGTCTAAGCCTCGTTTCCGCTCAGCGATCCTTTCGCGCACTTCTTCCGGATCGTCGCCCATGCCTTGAACGGCATTCAAGATTGTTCCGATTACACCGTCACGGATTTCGCTGGCTCGGGGGTGTCTTTGACTTGTATCATCCATGCGTTGCCGCCTCCAATCGGCATTTCTCGAGGGCGAGACCCGAGCGACGAGCAAAAGTAAAGAGCCGCCGAATGGTTCGGCGGCTCTTTCACTATGCGAGGCTTTTATTGGCACCCACAAGTCTGCCACTCGGTCGAGCTGAGGGCAGGGTCAGGCTCGTCTACAGTCGGGGGCCCTTTCGCTTATCCCTTGCCGGAGGAGAGGCCGCCCGGCGTGGAGGCGGAGCATAGTCCGGACGGTTTCGTTCGCGTGCCTTCTCGATCGCGTCAAGTCGCGCACGAATGCGGTGAACCCGGCGCTCGTCTGGTGACATCCGCGCAACCTTCTCGGCTTGAAACGCATGCCATTGTCGCCCGATACTACGCTGCGCAATGCGCGAAACTTCTGGCAGGAGTCCAGACATTATCCCCCACCAATGCGCCGACGCAGCTTCTGAAGCGGGTGGCGGGACTGGATACGTGTATGCCACTGCGCCCGCCACCGCAGAACCATCGGGGAACTCTGTCGGCGGGTGAACAACCACGTTGACACCAGCGGGTAGGTTAGCAGCCATAACGATCTCTACCGCCCGAGCAAACTCCTCCCAAATGAATTCGCGGTCCTTCGTGTCCATTTCATCGCCTGGGTGAACGCTTAGTCGCCATGAGTCCGGGTCACTCTCAGCGTACAGAACCGGCAGGGTTTCGTCGGGATTTCGTTCAGCGTCGGGGTGAGGGCCAGCATGGAGCAGTTCCCATATACGACGAGTTATATCAGCGCTATTCATTGGAAGATTGGGTTGGGGTTGGGAGCGGGGGAAGTCCGAGAGCGCGGCGGTCGTGAGGCCGCTGTATGTCGCGCTCCATTTTGGCGCGGACCTCGGGGGTGAGCCGAGATAGATCCGCTCCGACGAGCGATAAGAAGAAGCCGCCGGCCACGATTTTTTTGTGAGTTTCCTTCTTGCGCAAGACAGCGTTCGCTCGGGCGTCCTTCGCCGCCGCTCGCGCAAGCAGGGCACGAGCTCGTTCGCGCATTACATCGGCAGTTTGTTTTGCTTTCGGCATGGTTTAGCGGATGGAGGTTTCATCGTCACGCGTTTCATCGGCGGGTTCTTGCGACCTTAGGGTGTCCCGTGCGCGATCCGGATCGACGCAAAACTGATACGGATTGGCGCCGGTCTTGGCCACGCTCAAGGGGCACGGCGTGAAATACAGGTCTCGTTCTATTCGCAAACCCAAAGGCCCTCGTATAGCCTGAAGTTCGGCTAGCGAGAAATACGCAAGTTCGGCCATGTCTGGGTCTCCAAGCGAAGCCCAGCCGAAAAACTCATCAACCCCATCAAACTCTAGCGCAAACCATGTGGCTTGCGCGTCCGGTGTAAAAAACTTCGCGTGGACGATAGGGTCTGCTGTTTTTTCCTGGCTGTAAATCGCGGGCAAGGCTTTCCGTATCTTCTGCGTTAGTAGGACTGGGTGTTTCATTTGTTACTCTCCGGTTTGAGGTGTGGCCTCAGGTACCAACAGCCCAGGGGAAGCGTTGCGGGTCGGATTTTCGGCCGGTGCGTCTGGTAGTTTTGGGTCCGGCGAGGCTGCCGATTGGCGAGAGTGCTTGTAGAGCACCGCCATGTCTCGTCGCGTGGCTTTAGGTGCCTCGCCAGCCTCGCGCATTTGGTAAAGCGTTGCGGCTTCCTCCGAAAGACCAGCGCCTTCGAGCATGGAAGCCCACCACTCACCCATCGCACCGCTTAAGTCATGTGGTTTCGGGTCTGGCGGCCGAGGGTCCTCGGTACTGGCGGCTTTCAGGGCGGCGTTGAGTAGTTGCCGAGCGAGGGCCATCGCGGCGCGTGTACGGCTGGAAAATGCCAGCCAGAGTCTTCGCCCAGGCGCGGGCCGGGGTATGAGTTATGAGCGATTGCGTTATACAGAACCGCGGCAGGGGTGTTTAGTCCAGCTCGCTCCGCTTCGCTCCAAAGCCAGAACGCAACGGGCCAAGCTTGCGCGAGAGTGCGGACCGACGGCCCACCAATAAGCGCCAAAGTCTCCGGCGCTCCGCCCGCTTGGATAAGGTCAACGTCACGAAAGGCTCGGGCCAAGAACTCCCCGCGCGCAGCTGTCTCCATTCGCAAAGCTTGAATGCGAGGATGTACAGAGGTTGAGGCGTCCCGCTGGTTTGCCATCGCTTTTTTGGACCGGGTACAAAGAGACCATACCGGTTCGTCGGAGCACAAAACAACTCCCAGGGCAGCCCGGCCTCCCGCCGGGCAGTTGCTTACGCTCTTGTCTCTGCTTCGCAGAGCCTTCGAGCGCGCGAACTCGGGCCGGTAACAAGCACCGTCCCTTGGTGTCGCAACGCGACACGAAGGGCACGCTTAGGCAAACTCGTTGAGTTTGGCGTGCCAAGGAAAGTTTTTCCTTGGACCGGGGCGGCCACGGCAGTGAAACCAGCGCAGTGCCCAATCTGGCCGCCGGAGTATCTAAGCCCGTAAGGTTACCTAGGTGCTCTTACCAGCTACTGCGAAAAACTTGGCAATCTACCATCTGCGCGTTTCAACATTTTCACGAGCGAGAGGGCAGAGCGCCGTCGCCGCTGCGTGCTATCGGGCGGGAAACCGAATGACAGCCTGGACAGGGCAGCGCTTTGATTATAGGGGTAAGTCGGGCGTGGCTTCGTCATGGCTTACTGGATGGACCGGTACCCGCTCAGCATTGTGGAATGGGGCGGAGCAAGCCGAAAAGCGGATGAACAGTACAGTTGCCCGTGAGGTTCAAGCATCCATTCCCCGCGAGTTGACGGACGACCAAGGCACGGAACTTTGCCGCAGCTTCGCATCGTGGCTTTCCAACACGTACGGGGTTGCGGTTGATACGTCCATCCACCGGCCAGTCAGAGCAACGCGGCTAGACAGTAACCCCCACGCTCATTTTTTATTTACTACGCGGCGCGTTGATCTAACCAGCGGAAGCTTTGGGGAAAAGACACGAGAATGGGACGCGCGGCCGGGCCCAGGTGTTCTCGCAAGCGACCGCGACCAAACAAATGGACGGGCAACATGTGGCAAAGGCTGCGTCGACCAAGTGCGGGAGCAATTTGAAATCATGGCTAATACGGCTCTAACCGATGCCGGAGTGCTCAGCCAGGTTGACAGAAGAACGCTTGCGGACCAGATGCTCGACAGGGAGCCAATAAACTACAGCCGGGCCGTCTTGGAGCTTGAACGACGCGGCTCCGGGACCCGTCAGAGCGAAGAGATGATCCGGAGAAAGAAGCGCAACAACCTTCGACCGGCCAAGTCCGCGGCATCCAGACCGGTACCTCTTCCGAATGTCGAGCGAGGCCAAGAGCTCGAAACCGCGATTGACGAACAAAGGTTAAGTGAAACACGAGTACCCGAACGCGACAAACAGCGAGAAGTCGAACGGGCCACAATCATTGAGAGGTACCGAGCTGCTATCGCACTTGACAGAAAAAAGTCCGAGCCACACCACCAACCCGCGGGCAAGCGCCCAAAGACGCGAAGTCGCTAACGAAGCTCAACGAATTTTCGGCTGCGTTGATTACGGCTCCACCACTTCGACTATCTCACCATCCACCACCTCTTCTTTTGCGACGATTAGACCATGCGTTCCCATGAAGGACCAAAGGTCGCCAAAGAAGAAGTTGTCGATTGTTCGAATGTGTCTGCTGAGTACAGCGTCGGTCTTCATATTCGGACGCAGGTCGCAGTAGTACACGCCATCGAGCGCGTTCAGTTTTATTGTGAATGCCCGGAAGTGACCGGAAAGGAACGTTGAATTTACCCCGTACTGGTTCGCCAGCCGCCCCTTTTTCCTCTGAACATCGTTCAAGAATATGGCGATATGAGGGATGGAGGTCTCGGTCAGTTTCGAATAAAGAAATTTGTCGAGAAAGATCTTATCGATGCGGTCCTTGCTTGAGGTCTTTACCGAACCGATGATTTTGAGCTCGTTTTCGTTCTTGATAATTAGGTCGTGCTGGTATGACATGAAGCCTTCATTATTTCCGTCCACTACGATTGGAACTTGGACTACGCCGGCCTGACAGCTAACGCCGACCGCGTTGACGAGTAACGAGATAAAGCGTTCGAACAGGTCGCCATTGACTTTCCTCGCCGTGTTTGACTGCTCTCCGGGCAAAGCATCAAGCGCGGCACCTATTGTTTGTTGGATCGTGTAAATGCTGCGGAGAAATACTTCCCGACGCGGGTCACCTTGTTCGATCTCTCGTGCCGACCTCAACATGCTCGGAAACTCTCGGCCAAGGGCTTCGCTGTCGTCGACGGAATACATCAGGTTGGCGTTTAAAGGCCGAGTAATGCGGTAGCCTCCATCCGCCTTGTATTGAAAAAACCTGTAGTTGGTTTCGTTCTGCGAAACGATTTCGGCTTGTAAGCCGTTTCTTGCGAATGTTAGGTATTTCAGGCAGAAATCGACGTAGTTTTTTACGGTAGTAAAGCGAGTCTTGTCCTTCGCATTATTAACGAGATCCGTCAAACTCATCTAATACTCTCCCGACGCTGGGCTACCATCCGATCGTGATCTATCCACTGACGGACCGATTTCTGTTTTACGTTGTCAATCCGTGAGATCGCCCAATCGTTGTACTCAGAGCTAAGGTCACACCCGAGCCATCGGCGCCCTAACTGTTCGGCGACCACCAGCGTAGTTCCTGATCCGGAGAATGGGTCAAGAACAACGGACCCTTCGGTGGAGGAAGCAAGCACAAATCTACGAACCAGCTCTTCAGGCTTTTGTGTTGGGTGCGGAGTTTTCTCCCCCATACCGTTACAGGTAGTAGGTATCTCGATGACGTCCTTTGGCTTCGCGCCGAGAGGATGAGGTGTCCAGTTATCCCTCTCCGCGCCGCTTCCAAAATTGCTGGTTTCGGCCTGCGGATGGGAGGGATATTTCAGAGTATGCGCACCGTAAGGGATGCGTATGTCGTCTAGGTTAAGGCGCACTTTTTTCGATTTTCTAAGATGAAGAATGCTTTCGTGTGAACGCCCCCAGTCGTTTCCTAAGTTTGCTTTGTTCTTGTAGTGCCAAACCAACCAACGGCACGAAGCGAAGTAGCGTGAAGAGGGATGCTTAATGTCGGCCAAGATTTCGGAAAACCCGCACACATAAGCCGAACCTTCCGGCCGTAGAACCCGAGCGATTTGGGAAATCCACGATATCGACCAGTGGATATAAGCTTCTTGGCTTTCGAAGCTGTCCCAGTCCGCCTTATTGATGTTGTACGGAGGGTCAGCGAAAACCATGTCGACCGAAGCGGATGGCAAGCTGTCGAGCCATTGAATCGAGTTGCCGCACCAGAGTTCACCCCGAGGGTGCTTGTATTGTATGTAGGGGGCCGTCACGTCATCGGGTGGCGCGTTGAAGTGCTCTCCTATCCGAACACCGGGAGGAAATAGCGTAGGGGCGGTGCCGTTTTTATGTTTTGGCATTATCGGGTCTCAATCCATACCTTCGGTCAACTGTAGTACCACGCACGGCGAAATGTCGCGCCACGAATGCGTTGCGGGAATGGCAGGCCGAGCACCTACGTGATGAGCCGCCAATGTCGGAAGGAATGCTAATGCGCGATCCGGATTCGCCGCCGGAAAAGAAAAAGGGCCGACGATGGCCCTTTCACTTCAAATTGTCCAGGTTGTCTCCATAAATTCTCCATTGAGTGATTGCGAAATCTCACTGCCACTAATCGCTGACACACAATCGTTTTTCTACGTGCGTCATCCTTTCATGCCGGTTTGTCTCCCAAAGAAAACGGAGCATGGTGCCCGCAGCTGCTAGAAACGGTCGTACGTCTGAAACCGTTCACGGTTATGGCCATGCCCCAGCAACGCCGACGTTCTGCTTGTCCGTATTTTAACGGTGTGGCGGGACTTGTGGCGGGACACCTCTCCCAAATTGCTGCGAGGGGAGGTTTGTAGTTTTCTGGAAAAATGCTAACCCTATGTCAGTGCGCCACTTAACTATATAAGAAAATCCTCGGTAGCGATGGAAAAGGGACTTAAAATCCCTCGGCTGAAAGGCCATGCGGGTTCGAGCCCCGCCCCGAGCATTGTAATGAATCACCTGGGCGGTTTGAGCTATTCACGCCTATATTTCCCCATGCCCGGAACCGTGCTCCCCTGGCCCCCTTTCGCTGTGCCGTGTGCACCCCGGCTGTTGGTGGTGACGGGTCTTACGCTGATGACAGTCTCGTGCGGCTCGGGCGTAGCTCGAACACCCCTCGCGAAATCCGAATCGAACGCGCGCAGTTCCGCTTCAACGGTCCATGCGAACGACAATCGCAAGCCGGCCGGGACGCTGCGAGCGGGGAAGCTCGAGCTCCGGCTTACAGTGGGAATGGCGAAGTGGTACCCGGAGGCCGACAACGGCCCTTCAGTAGACGTCGCGGCATTTGCCGAAGAAGGTGGCCGGCCGCAAGTCCCCGCTCCGCTCATCCGCGTTCCGGTCGGGACAACGGTCGTTGCCACCGTTCGCAACTCGCTCCCTGACTCCACCGTCTACATCCACGGGCTCGCCACCAGGCCATCCGTAGCCCGCGACACCATTTCACTACGTCCGGGTGAGTCGCGCACCATCACCTTTCCCGCAGGCGCGGTGGGAACCTACCTGTACTACGCCACGCTCGGCACGACCAACCGCTATGTGCTGCGACCGAACCCCCAGTCGCGACGCGTGATCATGGAACGAGAGCAGCTTTCGGGGGCATTCGTCGTCGATTCCACAACGGGAAGTACCGACGACCGAATCTTCGTCGTCAACGTCTGGGGCGATTCGACAGACGCGAGGGGATATAGAAACGTCCTCACCCTCAATGGAAAGTCATGGCCCAACACCGAGCGAATCGGCGCTACGACCGGTGACAGTCTGCGCTGGCGGGTGATCAACGGCAGCGCGCGCAACCATCCGATGCATCTCCATGGGTTCTACTTTCGGGTGGACTCGCGCGGATCGTGGCTGCGCGACAGCACGTACGCGCCGGTCAATCGCCGGCTGGCCGTGACGGAGAGTCTCCCTCCCGGTGAGACGATGTCGATGGCATGGAGTCCTGAGCGGCCAGGCAACTGGCTGTTCCATTGTCATGTCGCCCAGCATGTGACAGACGAAGCGCGCCTGCCTGCAACAATGAAAACATCTCATTCCGTGCCCGGTCATGACCCCATGGGGCACATGGCCGGTCTCGTGCTTGGTGTGGAAGTTCGTCCTGCCGCCGGGTTTGTGGAAAGCATACGCGGTCCCGCGCGACGGCTTCGTCTTTTCGTAAATGAAGGCAAACCCACTCGCCTCGCGCCTCGGGCGATGAGCTTTGTCCTCCAGCGTGGTGACCATCCACCGGCAGCCGACTCCGTCGAGATTCCTGGTACCGTGCTCGTGCTGAAACGAGGTGAGCCAACCGACATAACGGTTGTGAATCGACTCGCCGAGGAGATGGCGGTGCACTGGCACGGGCTCGAGCTGGAAAGTTTTTCGGATGGAGTTGCCGGCTGGAGTGGGGATATGAACCGGGTGGCCCCGGCCATTGCTCCTGGCGGATCGTTCACCGCCCGGCTCACGATGCCTCGTTCCGGAACGTTCATCTACCACACTCACCTCAATGACGTCGAGGGACTCACTTCCGGACTCTACGGCGCTCTCGTAGTGCTTGACCCGGGTGATCGTTTCGATCCGTTGACCGATCATCTCTTCATCGCCGGCACTGACGGGTCAGCGCGGCCGAACAAAGTCATCGTGAACGGGGCCGCTGTTTCGCCGCCGCTGGTAATGGGCGCGGGTGTGCCTCACCGGATGAGATTTATCAACATCAGTCCGGGCGGAATAGTCGCAATAACTCTTCGCCGCGATACAACTGCCGTGAAGTGGCGCCGGCGCGCCAAGGACGGGGCCGACCTTCCGCCGAGCGCCGCACGCGTTGTTCCGGCGATTGCGCGCCTCGACGTGGGAGAGACCGTCGACGTGGAGTTCCTGCCACCATTTCCGGGTGAGTACACGCTCGCGATCGGAAACGCCAACACGCCGCCGAGGTATTTAAGAAAAATCATCGTTCGCTGACGGTATGCGTCACCGCGCTGAGGCATCAGCCGGCCGTGGTGCTGGCCTGCGTTGTGCGTTGATTTATGCCCATTACCAGCAGGTGATCAGCAGGCCAATCACACAAGGAGCACATATGGATCGGGGCAACGATTTTCTCAAAAGCCAGGTCAACAATGCAGTCATGCAGCATCAGACCTTTCTCGAAGCACTCAAGGATCACGAAGGACAGGCTGAAGATATTCGCTTCCGCGACCTCTGCAGCCGCTACCTGCCCAAAATGCGGGAGCATCAGCGCATGCTCGAGTCGTATCAGCAGACTCTCGGTGCTGAAGCCGGCGCGGGGAAGAAAGTACTCGGCGCAATGCTTGGCAAAGCACGCGATCTTGCCGACTCAGTGCGGGAAAGTGATTTCCTGAGACTTGTTGGCGACATCGTCATGTCACGGCAGTCCGAAGATACTTTCAAGACGTTTCGCGATGCGGGACGAACTCTCGGCAACGCGGAGCTGGCGCAGATCGGCGAAACCGGCGAAAAGGATCATGATGACTACAGTCGTGAGGCCAATCGCCTCGTACAGCAGATCTTTGTCGAACACGTCAGAGACATTGCGCCCGACGCGACCTTCGACACAACGCGGGATATTCCCAGCCCGTCGCGCGTCTGAGCCATCCTGTGGCGGCACCGCAGCGCAGCCGCTGAATGCAAGGGCGCGGGGCAGCATCGCCCGCGCCTTTGCATTCGTGTAACTTCTCGCAATGACCGACGTTGTCGCACTTGCCGCCGAGCTGCTCGCAATTCCGTCCCTCTCGTCGAGTGAAAGCGCGGTGGTGGATTTCGTTTCCCGCTGGCTCGTAGCGCGCGGGTGGAACGTCACGGTGCAGGAAGTATCGAAGGGGCGAGGAAACATCTGGGCGTCCCGCGACGGCGGCGGTGTGACACTCTCGACCCATCTAGATACGGTGGCGCCGCATCTCGTCCCGCGGCTGGAGGGCGACCGGCTGTACGGCCGCGGAGCCTGCGATGCCAAAGGGATTGCCGCCGCGATGCTCGCAACCGCCGACAGACTTGTCGAAGCGGGCGAACGGCGCATCGATCTCCTGTTTGTCGTCGGCGAAGAGAAAGGCTCCGATGGGGCGCGTGCCGCCAACAATCTTTCACCCACCAGCCGGTTTCTCGTGAACGGCGAACCCACTGAGAGCAAGCTTGCCAGTGGCGCCAAAGGATCGTTGCGCGTGATCGTCCGCACGCGTGGGCGCGAGGCTCATTCCGCGTATCCGCATCTGGGGCAATCGGCAATCGAGCCGATGCTGGAGCTGCTTCCGACGATCAGGGAACTGCCACTTCCCAACGATCCGGTGCTGGGCGAGACAACGGTGAACATTGGAGTGCTGCGGGGCGGAACCGCGGCAAATATCATCCCGGCCCATGCAGAAGCAGAGATGATGATTCGCCTCGTTGGCGATGTAGAGCCGATTCGGAAGATGGTCGGCGACTGGGCGGAGGGCCGTGCCGAAGTGGAGTTTGGGTCGTACATCCCCGCTCAACATTTTCACACGGTGCCTGGATTCGACACCGCACCAATGGCCTATACATCGGACATACCGCTGCTCTCGCGGTGGGGCACGCCACTCATGTTCGGGCCCGGCTCGATCCACGTTGCGCACACCCCGGACGAGTATGTCGATATCAACGAGCTCCGGTCGAGCGTCGATGCTTACGAGCGCATCGCGCGTCATCTGCTTTCAGCGTGAACGCTCCCGTTCCATTTAGCGGCAGGCGGTTGCCGGTGGCAATCCTTGGTGCGACGGGGACGGTTGGACAGACATTCGCTCGGCTGCTGGCGAATCATCCCTGGTTCGAGGTCGCCGAGCTGGCGGCGTCCGAGAGAAGTGCTGGCAAGCGTTACGACGAGGCGGCGAAATGGCTCGAGGGCGCGATGCCCCCGGCCGTTGCCGGAATGACGGTCCTCCCCGTTGATCCCGCAAAGGTGACAGCGCCGATAGTTTTTTCAGCGCTCGACTCGTCGGTTGCGGGTGAGGCCGAACGCACGTTCGCCGAGGCCGGCCGATTCGTCCTGAGCAACGCGAAGAATTTTCGCATGGACGCTGATGTCCCGCTCGTAATCGCCGAAGTAAATGCCGACCATCTGCAGTTGATCGATTGTCAGCGTGCCAACCGCGGGTGGAGCGGCGCGATTGTCACCAACGCGAATTGCGCGGCGACGGTGGCGGCGCTGGCATTGGCACCGCTTCATGAACGATTCGGAATTGAGACGCTTTTTCTGACGACGATGCAGGCAGTGTCAGGCGCTGGATATCCAGGTGTCCCATCGCTCGATATTCTCGGCAACGTCATTCCGTACATCGCGGATGAAGAGCCCAAGCTCGAGCGCGAAATGCTCAAGCTGCTGGGACGTTTCGAAAATGGATCGGTGACGGATGCCGATATGCGCGTCAGCGCGCAGACGAACCGTGTGGCGGTGGAACACGGACATACTGTGTGTGCCACCATTTCATTCAGAGAACGCCCGACGGCAGAGCAGGCGGTGGAGACCTTGCGCCAGTGGAGGGGGGCAGAAGCGACGTGGACACTTCCAGGCCGTCCCGAATACCCTCTCCTGGTCACTGATGCGCCAGACCGCCCCCAGCCACGGCGCGACGTTAACGCCGGCAACGGAATGACGGTCACGGTCGGCCGTGTACGCGACGACAGCGTGTTGCACATTCGGCTCGTCGCACTCGGTCATAACACGATTCGCGGTGCGGCCGGCGGCTCGGTGCTCAACGCCGAACTTCTCATGGCCACGGGCCGGCTCGCTCGCGCGTGATCGTCGTCAAGTTCGGTGGCACGTCAGTGGGCGATTCTGCGGCCATCGAGCGCGCGGCCGATATTGTCAGGGGACGCCTCGACCGCCGCCCGATTGTCGTCGTCTCTGCCCTCGGCGGCGCAACCAATTCGCTGCTAGCTGTTGGTGAACAGTCTGCGAAAGGACATTTGATCGGTGCGCTTCGCGGAGTCGAAACGCTCCGCGACCGGCATCTCCAGGCGTGCGAATCGCTGCTCGGAGATTCCAGCACGGCAGCCGATGTGGCGGGTGAGCTGAGTGCAATGTTCGACGAGCTTGCGCACCTTGCCGAGGCGCTGTCGACGCTCGGGCACGTAACCCCCAGATCCCTCGACACCATAGCGTCTTTCGGAGAACAGCTTTCGTCGCAGCTTGTGACTGCGTATTTCCAGAGGGCGGGTCTGCCGGCGGAGCTCGTCGATGCGCGCGAAGTCATGATCACCGATGGTTGCTTCATGGAGGCCGAACCTCAGACAGAGGCAATCGCTGAACGATGCCGTGAGATCGTGCAGCCGCTGGTGCAGCAGGGCAGGATTCCGGTGATGGGCGGCTTTATCGGTGCTACCGCCGGAGGAACGACGACGACTCTCGGACGCGGCGGCTCGGACTACACCGCATCACTCGTCGGCGCAGCACTCGGCGCGGACGCAATCGAAATCTGGACCGATGTCGATGGCATGCTCACGGCGGATCCACGAGTCGTCGAGGGCGCGCAGCTGATCGAGCAGATCAGGTTTGACGAAGCGTCCGAGCTTGCGTCGTTCGGGGCAAAGGTGCTGCATCCGAATACCATTGCGCCGGCGGTACGTTTGGGCATTCCGGTATTTGTGTACAATTCGCGCCGGGCGGAGGGGAAGGGAACGCGAATCACGTTCGATGCGCCACACCGGCCGGTGAGCGCCATTGCGGGAAAAAGCGATATCACCGTTCTCAAGGTTACCGCGGCACGAATGCTTCTCGCCCATGGATTCCTCAGGCGGGTGTTCGAAATCTTCGAACGCCATCTCACCTCGGTGGACGTCGTCGCTACATCTGAAGTATCGGTGTCGGTGACGATCGACGACCCCGCCCATCTCGACGCGCTTCTGGTCGACCTGCGGTCGCTGGGTGATGTGTCGATCGAGCGCAACCGGGGAATCGTCGCGATTGTCGGCGCTGGAATTCGCGATGCGGGCGGCGCCATGGGTCGTGCGCTGATGGCGCTGGGCAATACAAAGGTGCACATGATGTCGCTCAGTGCGACGGGCATCAACCTGACGCTGATCGTGGACGCAGACCAGGTGACCCCGGCAATAGTCAATCTCCATCGCGAATTCTTTGGAGCCGGCAGAACGTGAACACGCCCCATATCGCGATTATCGGTGACGGAAAGATGGGGAGTACGATTGCGCAGATGACCCAGGAGCGGGGCTGGCAGGTGTCGGCGATGCTCGACGAAGCGCACAACCGAAACGGAGACGGCATCTCGCGGCGGTCGCTCGGCGATCCCGATGTCGCGATCGAGTTCACCGAACCGGGTTCGGCAGTGAACAATATCATGGCATGCATCAGCGACGGCGTCCCGATCGTCGTCGGCACCACTGGCTGGTACAATTCGCTGCCTTTTGTCACGGCGGCCGCAATCGAGCGCGGCGGCGCACTGCTCTGGGCGCCCAATTTCTCCATTGGCGTGACGTTGTTCACGGAGCTGGCACGGCAGGCCGCCCTGATCATGGCTGCGACCCCTGAGTTCGCCGCGCATCTGGTGGAGACGCATCACTCCGCGAAAAAGGACGCTCCATCAGGTACAGCGATCGCAATTGTCGCAGCAATGCAGGGCCCGCTGGACCGGACGATCCCTGTGACGAGCGTGCGAACGGGTTCGGTTCCCGGCACTCATGAGCTGATCTTCGACGGACCGTTCGAACAGATCACCATGCGACACGAGGCACGGGACAGACGAGTGTTCGCGGACGGCGCGCTACGTGCAGCGCAATGGCTCATTGGCAAAAAGGGAGTTTTCACAATGCGCGATGTGCTCGGGTTTTCGGCGCCCTCCGGGGAGGATGCAAGCCAGTGATCGAGATGCGTCTGGACGCGCGTGAGCGCGTAATACTTCGAGGCTGCGGAACTGCCCTCGTCACTCCATTCACCGCCGATGGCCAGGTGGACGAGCGGCGGATGAGAGCCCTGATCGAATGGCAGATCGACGAGGGCATTCACTTCCTCGTGCCGTGCGGATCGACCGGAGAAGCGGCAACGCTGTCAGCTGACGAGCACAGACGGGTTGTGGCGATCACGGTCGACCAGGTCGCGGGCCGAGTGCCAGTGGTTGCGGGTGCTGGCTCGAACGACACGAAAAAGGCGATTGCGATTTCGCGCGAGATGCAGGCCGTCGGCGCAACTCATCTGCTTCATACGTCACCGATGTACAACAAGCCGCCGCAGCGCGGCATCGTTGCACACTTTCGCGCGATCGCCGACGCGGTTGACCTTCCGTTGATCGTGTACAACGTGCCCGGGCGAACGGGCAGCAATGTCGAGGCCGGAACAACTCTCGAGCTCGCGGAGCACGAGAACATCACCGCGGTGAAGGAAGCCTCCGGCAATCTGGTGCAGATTGCCGAGATAATCCGGAATCGGCCGGAACAGTTCAGCGTGCTGTCCGGCGATGATGCGCTGACGCTCGCGGTGATGGGAGAGGGAGGCGATGGCGTCATCTCGGTCACGTCGAACGTCACACCCAGGTTGACGGCGCGGCAGGTAGAGTGTTGCGACAAAGGCGATCTCCTTCAAGCTCGTGCCATATCGAAACGTCTGTCGGCATGGACGACCATGGCATTCATCGAGTCGAATCCCATCCCGGCCAAGGCTGCCCTGACAGCCATGGGGAAAATCGACAACGTGCTGCGGCTTCCACTGGTGCCTATGCTCAGTGTCCATGCGGCCCGCCTCACCGACGCGCTAAAAGACGCCGGCGCGATGCCATGACCCCTGTGCGAATGGAGCTCACTCTTCAGTCGCGGATCGACCGTGCACTCGGCGAGATCGCCGTGGGGGGAGCGCCCTCTGGTGCGCGAGCGCTGGTGGAAGAGCTGCTCGATGCGCTGGAAAGGGGTGAAGCGCGCGCAGCGCGATGCGACGCAAGTGGAGTCTGGCATGCCGTGCCCTGGGTGAAGCGCGGAATTCTGCTCGGCTTCCAGATTGGAGAACTCATAGACATGTCACCGAGCGAGGTGGCGCAGGCCGATGTTACGGAGACTCGCGGTACTCCGGACGGAAAAGGGCGCGGCGCGAGCGCGACTTTCAGATTTTTCGATAAGGACACTTACCCGCTGCGGGCCCTCCAGCTGACCGACGCTGTGCGCGTCGTACCCGGCGGGTCCGCCATCAGAAGGGGAGCCTTCGTTGCGAAGGGAGTCGTCTGCATGCCGCCCATGTATATCAACGTTGGAGCATATGTCGGCGCGGGGACGATGGTCGATTCGCATGCGCTGGTTGGGTCGTGCGCGCAGGTTGGAGAGCGTGTACATCTCAGCGCCGCTGCTCAGATTGGCGGCGTACTCGAGCCGGTGAACGCTTCGCCGGTCGTCGTCGAGGACGACGTCATCATCGGGGGAAACTGCGGAATTTATGAAGGCACCGTGGTTCGGAAGCGCGCGGTAATTGGTGCTGGAGTTGTGTTGACCCGCGGAACGCCGGTGTTCGACCTGGTTCGGGAAACCGTGTATAAGGGGAGTTCCGAACAGCCGCTCATCATTCCTGAGAATGCAGTGGTGGTTCCTGGCGCACGGCATGTCACGTCGGATTGGGGGAAGGGAGAGGGTTTGTCGCTCCAGACGCCGGTGATCGTGAAGTACCGCGATGACAAGACAGACACCTCGACCGCGCTCGAGAGCTGGCTCAGGTGAAAATGCGCGGCACTGTCCGCGTGCCCGGCGACAAGTCGATTTCTCATCGTGCACTGATCCTTGCCGCCCTCGCGACCGGCAAGTCTCATATTCGCGGTATCCTGCTTTCGGACGACGTACGGTCGACCGCCGGCGTGCTCCGCCAACTCGGCGTTGACGTACCAGATCTCTCCGGGGAAATCACGATCTCCGGTGTCGGCCTGCAGGGTCTTGTCGCTTCGCACGCCGCTCTCCAATGCGGCAACAGCGGTACCACCGCGCGCCTGCTGGCTGGTGTCGTATCCGCGTGCTCATTTGCTTCGCGGTTTGAGGGCGATGCAAGTCTAAGCCAGAGGCCAATGCAACGTATCGCCGATCCGCTTACCGCCATGGGAGCGCGCTTTGAGTTCGAGCGCGGCGACAGGCTGCCGATGACGGTGCATGGTGGAAATCTGTTGGGACTGGCGTGGAGTACCCGAGCGGCAAGTGCTCAAACAAAAAGCGCAATTTTGCTGGCCGCCCTTGTAGCGCGTGTGCCGGTTTCGGTGCGAGAGTCGGGCAAGTCGAGGGATCACACAGAGCGTATGCTTGCATCGCTCCGAGTGCCCATCACGGTCGACAATCTGAGCATTTCATTGTCGCCGGTTCAGGAACTCGCGCCACTCGACATCGATGTCCCCGCGGATCCGTCATCCGCGGTTTACCTCACGGCATTGGCAAGCCTGGCAAGCGAGGGCGAAGTTCGACTTCCAGATGTCTGCATCAATCCAACACGCACTGGTTTCTTCGAGGTCCTGCGCCAAAT
The DNA here is from genome assembly GCA_037721215.1 of Gemmatimonadaceae bacterium. NCBI lineage: Bacteria > Pseudomonadati > Gemmatimonadota > Gemmatimonadia > Gemmatimonadales > Gemmatimonadaceae > Gemmatimonadaceae bacterium. The sequence goes on along the minus strand of JBBJNV010000005.1, from coordinate 38,677 downwards.
GGGGGGATCGGTGAGATACGTCGGCAAACGCTGCGTGGCGGGCGACGACGTCGCGACTGTGGTGGCAGCACCTGCTTATTTGCGAGGGTTCAGGGCAGGAGGCGATCGTGTTCCGTCGATGATCGACGAGATTCCGCTGCTCGGCTGTGTCGCCGCTGCGGCGGGTGTCAACCTCGAAATATCCGGCGCCGCCGAGCTGAGAGTGAAGGAAAGCGACCGAATCGCAACGCTCGTGTCGAATCTGCGCGCGATCGGTGCAGAGGCAGAAGAGACGGCTGATGGTTTCCGCGTGTACGGTACGCGACGCGCGCTTAGCGGCCGCGTAGTCACGCGTGGGGATCACCGCATCGCAATGTCGTTCGGGGTATTGGCAGCACTGCCGGGCAATCAAATCGAGGTGGATGACCGCGATTGTGTCGCGGTTTCCTATCCCGAATTCTGGAGCGATCTGGAAGCCGTCTGCAGCATGTGACCATTACCGCGGCGATGGGTTCCCGGAGTCACGACGTATATCATTCGACGCCGTGAGCCAGCGCATGTCTCTATTGCGTCATCTCTTGGGTTGTATTTCTACAGCCAGCAACCGCGCATCGGGTGTAACGGGTTTCAGGACTTACTGTTGGCGAGCCCGAAAAGCGGCGCCGTCAAATTCCCAGGCAGACCGGCTGATGAAGACGGTAAAAGCTCCAGGCAGATCGAGCTTGCCGAGCTCATCGATGGTAGGGACTCGCATCGTCTGGTGGGGGCCTGCGAAGAAACCCACCCAGTCCTTCCACTGCCATGCTTGTCCCCAACTGTAGTAGGGATAGTTCTTGTCTGCTGCGAGAACCCATGTGTGGTTTGCGACGTTCTTCCTCGCTTCGACGTAGCGTGCTGTGCTTCCCACGTCATTTCCTTCCTTACGACCGAGCGTTGCAAAGTCGTTGAAAATTCTGACGTTCCAGAGAGCGATGAAGAAAACTGCGCCACACGCTGCGCCAGCAACCGCGAACCCGCGGGCGCGCGTGTGGCGCTCGCCACGACGGCGCGTCAACCAGTGCAATGTCCGCCATACGGCCGTGCCCGCGAGATAGCTCACGAATGGGAGGATGACGAGAAGCCTCGTGTAATTCGGTGCCTTCGTGATGAGAAAGGCAAACGGCAGGTAAAGCGCGAGAAACCCGACCACCGCTATCAGGTCGGCAAGGGCGCCAGCTATGGTTCATGTCACAATGGTTGTTCGATCCTCAATAAGTCGCCGATCGTCAATTGCTGTTGGTCCTGGATCCGTAATAGTTTCTGTCATGACCGACCACAAGATGGCAATTGCAATCGACGGACCTGCAGCATCCGGCAAATCGTCCACAGCCAGGAGCGTCGCGCGGATCCTCGGCTTTCGTCACGTTGATTCGGGCGCGTTATATCGAGCCGCAACGGCAGCGCGGTCCATGAGAGGCGGTGATCCATCGAGCTGGGCTGAAAGTTCCGTGCTCGATGCGGCAAGGTCAGTGACTCTCGAAGCGAATGCAGCAGGGTTCACACCCGTGATCGATGGCCGGCCGGCCGAAGCCGAATTGCGAAGCGACAACGTCACTGGAAACGTTTCCCTGGTGGCGAGAATGGGATCGATTCGCCAGTGGGTGAATGGTGAAGTGCGAAGGGCGGGTCTGCATTACGATGTCGTGGTCGATGGAAGGGACATCGGAACGGTCGTCTTTCCCGACGCGCCGCTGAAGATTTTTCTGATAGCAAACCCGGCGGAAAGGGCCAGGCGGAGGTTGCGCGAACGGCTCGATCGCGAGCCTCGCCCGGACGAGGTCGCGGCTGAAACATTGACGATTAACAGCCGTGACGAGATGGATGCCGTACAGAGCGGAATGGCGAGTGAGGCAATCCTGATCGACACCACATCGCTTAGCCAGGACGAGCAGGTCGAGCAGATTGTTGCTCTCGCTCGCGCGGTGAGGCTCAAGCAGTTACGGTTAAATACCCCACCTGAAACCGACCGAAAATAGTCGCGGCAGTCCCGGCTTGATACCTTCCGGACGCCGCGACGCGATGTAGTACTTGTCGACGAGATTCTTCGCGCTTGCCGTCAGTTCGAGGCCATCGCTGCCTGGAATCAGGTATCTGGCGGAAGCATCCACGACGCGGTAGCCGGGGATCGCTCCCGTTCGCCCGTTGGGTGAGCCGGTTATCGTTTCGAAATTGTCGGTGAATTGCCGTCCGACGGCGGTGGCATCAATCCGCAGGCCAACGCCGGATGGATGGTCTAACGAAGCTGAGAGGTGCGACGTCAGACGCGGGGAGTAAGGCAGCCGGTTACCGCGCACGTTCTCCACCAGCGTTCCGTGCGGCAAGAGGCGGTCGGCGGAAAATACGGCGCTGGTCAGCGTTCCAGCCGCCGTCAGGATCAGTGAGACGCTTTGCGCCAACGCCCTCCCGACATCCACCGAAACTGCGGCTTCGACGCCGGTATGCCGGGTGCGTCCCTGATTCGCAAGTGCGGACTGCGAGACGGAACCTGAGGAAAGCGAGGGCTCGATTATCTGATTGGAAAAGTCGAGCAGAAACGCGGTCGCCTCGAAACTTGCAAACGCATTTGGTCGCCCCCTGACGCCGATCTCGTAATTCCAGCTGCGCTCTGCGTCCAGCTCCAGTGACACCGGGCTCGGCACCTGCTCATCGGGCGCAAGCTGCCTGTTCTCGTAAATGAGAGCGTCTTTGGTACGGGGTGGCGCAAAACCCGCGTGACCCCCGGCGAACAGCGTGAGGGATTCTTTAAAGTTCCAGGCGGCACCGATCCCCGGAATGACGCCGAATATTCCGTCGTCGTTACTTATATCCACATCTTCGGGACTGTTAGTCGTCACGCCGTTGACAGTTCGCTTTACCCGTGTGCGTAGCACGTTGCGATCAAATGCGAATCTCTCGACTCGCACCCCCGGTGTGATTTCCAGAGCGGGTGTCGCGAACAGCCTGTTCTGAATGAACGCTGACAGGGCTCGCCCATTACGCTTTTCATCGTCCCGAACACTGCCGGTGCGAGCGGTGGCCGATGCGCCGGTCAGGTACTGATCGCGCGTATGCTCGATGTGGGCGCGGGCCCCGAAATCGAGCACATTCGACATGCGGCCCAGCGACCACACTGTGCTGATGCGCGGTTCGATGCCCGCAACCTGGAAGGAACGATCGCGGTTTCCGGTGCTGTTTCTGAAGGCGATGCTGTTTCCGCTGGGCGAATACGTGTAGTCCTGCCGCTGCCAGTCACGGGCAGTTTCATAGGCATACGCCAGGGTTTTTAGTTCCGTCGTTTCCGACAACTCGCGCTCGAAGACCGCCGTCAGCGCGGCTCGCCTCAGCCTGAGCCGGTCGTTGGGAGACGGGTGGTTCCTGGATTGTGCTCGAAACATCGAATCCGTAAGGCCGAGATATGTCGCATTGGAATTCTCGGCGTACAGGCTCAGTTTTGCGAGCATGTCTGATTTGTCGGTGCGATAGCCCGTTTTGGCGGTGAAATCAGTGACGTCGAACATCAGCCCATTGATGTCATGCGCCTGTTTTCGGAGAAGTCCGCTCGTTGCGCGAAACATCCCCCAGGTGCCTCCGTAGCCAAGCTGAGCGCTGAGTGACCGGCCTGAGCCGCCAGTTACAGAGGCCCGGGCACCCGGCGTTTGCGGAGCGTCGGGAGTGATGTAGTTGACGACGCCGCCAATAGTCTGCGGGCCGAACATGATCGACCCGCTTCCCTTTATAACTTCCATGCGTTCCATGCGGTTCACCGGAGGTGTGTAGTACATCTCCGGCTCACCATACGGCGCGAGCGAAACAGGGACACCGTCTTCGAGGACCAGAACGGTGCGGCTCCGATCGGGATCGAGGCCGCGGATGCCGATATTCGCCCGCAGCCCGAGCCCTTCTTCCTCCTGAAGAAACACGCCTGGAACCGTGCGCAGGACCTCGTTGCCGGACAGGGGTTGCTGCGCTTTCAGCTGCCTGGAAGAAATCAGCGATGCGGATCCGGGAATGCGGGAGAGGTCAACCGGCCGGGCTCCAATTATTTCGACGACGGACAGCTTGCGAGCGGCACGATCGTCGGTGGCTGCGGTATCAGGCTTTGCAGGGACAGTAGCGGTCTGGGAAGCCCCGGTATGGGGAAGGAATGCAACGACAATCGCAGCTACGGTGAGTATTCGAACGGAATTCATATTAGAGATTAACGGTCGGCGGTTTTATACCCGACACGCGCTGTCGGGATTGCGCTGGCGAACATAAACGCGAGCGCAGCCGGTAGTCAAGGAGAGTTCGGCGGTCAAAAAAAATGTCCTCCTGCCGGCACTGCGTCACTTTGAATCTTTCGTTTCTGTTGCGGGTCGTCTATACTTCCGGGTTCACCCAGAAACGGACGACTTCCGCTCGCGCCGCGACCCGCAACATCGTGCTGGTGCGCGGCCGCGCCTCCGCGTCCCACCAAGCCAAGACTCATTTTGCAAGAACTCGATACTGAAACTGACAACGACAGCACTGAGTCCGACAACGACGGCGATTTTTCCGCTGCCGCCGCCAATGCGCTGACACCGCGCGAGAAGCGCGATCTGCAAAAGGCGCAGCTGCGCCCGCTCGCCAACCTCCGCCCCGAGCTGTACGACGAGGACGACTATTCGCCGGACGAGCTCGAGTCGATGATGGCGATGTACAATGGCACCATGGCGTCGATCGAGGAGGGCGAGATCGTCAAGGCGACCGTCCTCGACATCCGTGACAACATGGTGGTGCTCGACATCGGTTTCAAATCCGAAGGCACGATTCCGCTGGAGGAATTCAAGGACCTGCCCGATCTCAAGAATGGCGATGAGGTCGAAGTTCTCCTCGAGCATCTCGAGGACATGGAAGGCTCGGTCGTGCTTTCGAAGAAGAAAGCCGACTTCATGCGAGTCTGGGAGCGAATCCGCGTTGCGTACGAAAGCGATCAGCCAGTCAACGGCACCCTGGTCAAGAAGATCAAGGGTGGAGTTGTCGTCGACCTCATGGGAGTCGACGCATTCCTGCCCGGCTCGCAGATCGCTCTCCGCCGCGTACCGAATGTCGACGAGCTTCTCGGCCAGTCGTTCGAGTTCAAGATCATCAAGCTCAACAAGCGCCGCCGCAACATCGTCGTGTCACGCCGTGTGATCCTCGAGCAGGAGCGGGCTGGGAAGCGCGACAGGTTGATGAAGGATCTGCAGAAGGATCAGGTCAGAAAGGGTGTGGTCAAGAACATCACCGACTTCGGCGCGTTCATCGACCTGGGCGGCGTTGACGGACTGCTTCACATTACCGACATGTCGTACGGCCGCATCCAGCATCCGTCTGAGATGGTTCAGATCGGCATGGAGCTCGAGGTCAAGGTTCTCGACATCGACTGGGAGCGCGAGCGTATCTCGCTCGGCCTCAAGCAGCTGCAGAGCTACCCGTGGAAGGATGTCGCCGAGAAGTATCCGGTTGGCACGCGTGTTTCCGGAAAGGTGGTATCGATCACGAACTACGGTGCTTTCATCGAGCTCGAGCCTGGAATCGAGGGACTGGTGCACATCAGTGAAATGAGCTGGACCCGCAACGTGCGTCACCCGTCGAAGCTTGTCTCAATCGGCGAAGCGATCGAGGCGGTCGTCCTCAAGGTCGATCCAAACGAAGAGAAGATCTCGCTCGGCATGAAGCAGACTGAGCAGGATCCCTGGATGATGCTGCCGCAGAAGTATCCGGTCGGCACGCGGCTCAACGGAAAGGTGAGGAACCTCACGAGCTTCGGTGCGTTCGTGGAAATCGAGCCGGGTATTGACGGCCTCATCCATATCTCGGACATGTCGTGGACCAAGCGGGTGCAGCATCCGTCGGAAGTCGTCAAGAAAGGTGATACCGTGGATGTCGTGATTCTCAATATCGACGCCGACAACAAGCGCATCTCTCTTGGCCTCAAGCAGGCGCAGGACGATCCGTGGCTCAAGATCGGGGAGACGTATCCTGTCAATACCGAGCTGCAGGGTACAGTGGTGCGGCTGATGGATAAGGGTGTCGTCCTCGATATCGGCAACGATATCGAAGGGTTCATTCCGGTCAGCCAGCTCAACTTCGGCGAGCCGGTCGACAGCCCGGCTGATATTGTATGGGAGACCATGAAACTCGACGTGCGGGTCCTCGAGGTCGATCCCATTCAGCGCCGCATCGTGTTGGCGGTCACCAATATCCCGGCCGAGCAGCCGCCGCGGCCGGAAACCCCCTCCAAGGTCATTCCGATGGAGTCGGACGATTACAACATGTCCGATCCCATCCCGATGCCCGTGACTTTCGATATAGTTGACGAGTAGCTGACTCCGTTGAAAAAGCCCGCCGAGAAACCGGCGGGCTTTTTTGTGCCGGTTTGCCGTGCTATGTCCCATGGGTCACCGCATCCCGCTGTTCGGGAGGGCTCGTCATGAGCCGATTCTCTCGCTTTTTCCGAGTACTTGACTAGAGCACTCAGCGCGTCGTTTTCCTGCTGGATGCCCCACTGTGCCGTTTTTATTCACTACCTGGGGGTCTTATGATTCGATTCCGTCCACGCCGCGAAACGTCAGGACATGTTCTTCTGCGGGTACTGGCGGCGTCATCCGCACTATGGAGTACCTTGGCATGTTCCGGAACCGAGTTGCAGGCGCCCCCTCAGACAGCCAGTTCTATTGAAGTCTCATTTTCGAGGGTTCCAGACCGCGCGCTCCTGCAATTCGATACTATCAGCGTGACTGCCACTGTCCGCGATTCTCAGGGGAAATCGATCAGTGGCTCGCCAGTCACGTGGGAGATCAGACCTGGCAGCCCCGGACCTGCCGTGCCTTCAATCACCCCAACCGGTGAACGGACGGCCCTCGTGACGATGGGGTATATGACGTTTTACGTCGTCGCGTCGGCGAGCACGCGCGCCGGAGCCCCGGCTGTCACCGGTCGTATCTTCGTCGCCCTCCCTCCGGTAACGGAACTTTCAGCCCGGGAAGGGCAGGCATTCATCTGGACGCGCGCGGCGGGATTTACCCGGATCACGCCGCCACAAGGCGCAAGCAAGGTGTTTCCACGAGCTATCAACGACGCTGGCCAGGTTGTAGGAAGTGTCGAATTGGACGGCCAGGCGTCCTCGAGGCGCGCTTTCGTATGGTCCGCCTCAAGCGGCTTCACGTACCTCAATCCACCCGATTTCCGCGGCAGGTCGATCGCGAACGCGATAAATGCGTCGGGCACGGTCACCGGCGAGACGGCCGGTTTTCAGAGTGGCTTCCACGCTTTCGTCTGGAGTCCGGAATCCGGGATGACGATACTCCCGGCATATGCCAAGGAAGATTACTCCAGTGGCAAATCGATCAATTCCGCCGGTCAGATCGCCGGCATTGCGTCCGTTGCCTTCGGCGTCGAGAGGGCTTTTCGCTGGAGCTCCGTGGGAGGGCTCCAAGTGCTCCCGGTGGACACCGTTCGCTCTTCGTTTGCGGTCGCCATAAATAACTCTGGGCAGGTAGTCGGATCCGACGGGCCCAGCGAGTGGTACGGCGACCTCAGCGGCCCGATGCCAGTCCTGTGGGATGCTGTCGGCGGGCGCACTCAGGTTGCCGGCTGCGACCGGCCGTGCGAAATGCAGGTTGTTGCTCTCAACGACCGCGCGCAGGTGGCAGGTAATCACGACGGACGCGCGTTTCGCTGGAGCGTGTCAGAAGGCATCAATCGCATTCCGGAGATGAACGGCTTCGGTGCCAGCCGGGCGACTGCGATGAACGATGGCGGCGATATGGTTGGGGTGTCGGGGAAGCGTTATGTGGAGAACCGAGGTTGGCTATGGACGGGAGGGGGGGAGCTTATCGACCTCGGTATGCCGCCCGGAGTGGTCTACGTCAAACCCGCGGGAATCAACAACGCTGGCCAGGTGGTGGGTACGTTCCGATGAGCTTTCACATCCCGGGTAATGGGCAAGGCTCAATGTCGTGCGGCTAGCGTGTGCCCCAGAAAAAAACCGTTTACTAATGCCGTGCGCAAAAGCGAATTTATAAAGCAAAATGAGCCTGTTCAAACCAAAATTCTTGGTGTCGGCCGCGGTGGCCGTGGCACTGATTGCCGCTGGCGCCTCGTATCAGTACGGACGAAACAGCGCTGAACCCGTCCAACCGGTGCAGCAAACCGCGGTGGTCGATGATTCGAGTGCCGTCGGCGATTCGATCATCGCCCGCTGTGCTCGCGCCGCCGGCGGCAAAACGCAATGTTATTCCACAACGCTCGACTCGCTCGCGTCACTGGGCGAGGTGCGCCTTGCCATGGTGTCGCTCAAACGCATTCTCGAAACCGATGCCGGGGCCAAAGGCGACGGTCACGTCTTCGCGCATGGCATCGGCATCGCTGCGGGGAAGAGCAAGAGGGACATCGCGAAGCTGTTTGCGCAGTGCGACGAGAGCAGCGAATCAGGATGCTACCACGGCGTGCTCCAGGGATACTTTCTCACCGCCAGCCAGGTCGGACCAGCGGAAGTAAACGGAGCATGCGAGTCTTTCAATGGACCGGACGCGGACAGGTGGATCAAGTTTCAGTGTGTCCGTGGCACCGGTCACGGACTCACCATGTACTATGCGCACGATGTCCGCCAGGCACTTCGCAGCTGCGACTACCTGACTGGCGACTGCGACAGGCGCTCATGCTACGCGGGTGTTTTCATGGAGAATATCGTGAATGCCCAGAAGCCGCACCCTGCAGAACACATGGCCGGACATGATGGGATCAATCACGAGGGTATGGACATGCCGAGTGCCCCTCCGAAGAGAGCAAAGCCCTTCAAGGCGCTCGATTCGGCCAATCCGCTTTACCCATGCTCGATCATGGAAGAGCGATACCTGACCGCATGCTACGAGATGCAGACGGCCGCGATTCTGCACCTCAATGGTGGCAACATTGGCGCGACGGCAAAGACCTGCGACACTGCTCCCAGAGCCATGCGCTACGTCTGTTATCAGAGCCTGGGCCGCGACATCAGCGCCCTGTCGTTTCGGGAGCACGGTGCAGCGATCGAAATGTGCGGACGGGGGACCGAGGCGTATCGACCCTGGTGTTACTTCGGTCTGGTTAAGAGTTTCGTCAATCAGAATGCCAGCGCAGGTGAAGGCCTGGCGTTCTGCCGCAAACTGACGGGTGAAGCGAACAAGCTCAAATGCTACGAAGCGGTTGGTGAGCAGATTGGAACCCTGCGAAACGCGTCTGCTGAACGGACTGCGCTCTGCGAGCCGGCCGAGGCAGAGTTTCGGGAGGCGTGTCTGTTTGGTGCGCGGGTTGCGGGCGTTCCGCGGCGGCTCGGCGATATCAACGCCATCGCGGCCACCGGCCCTACACCTGGGGTGTGACCCCTCCCCCGTACCGCAGCACTGCGATAAAGTGGCAGGCACTGCCGGCCAGAACGAACACGTGCCAGATCGCGTGTCCGTATCGCACCCGCTTGTCGGTGGCGAAGAACACAACTCCGGCCGAATAGCAGAGACCTCCACCGGCGAGCCAGGCCATGCCGGCTGGTCCGATGTGCTCAATCATCGGCTTGATAGCGAGAATGGCGAGCCAGCCCATTACGACGTACATGCCTGTCGAAAGCCAGGCTGGTCCGAATCCCCGGGTAGTTTTGAAAGCGATACCAGCGACGGCAAGAGTCCATACCGCGGCAAGCAATGACCAGCCCCAAGGCCCGCGCAACGGACCAAGCGCAAAGGGCGTGTACGTTCCGGCGATAAGAAGATAAATCGCGGAGTGATCGATGATCCGAAGTGTGGTCGTCGACTTCGATGCCGGGAACGAGTGATAAATCGTCGAGGCTCCATAAAGTATCACCAGCGACAAACCGTATATCACGGCGCCGGCCAGCTGCCACGGGTCATTGCGTGCTGCGGCCGCTATCACTACGACGGGGAGCGCGAAGAGGCTGGCGATGAATCCCAGCCCGTGTGTGATGCTGTTTGCAATGTCTTCGCCCATGCGCCTGCGCAACGGCGGGCTGGGCTCGTTATAACCGACATCCCCGATCCCATCTGCGGGGAGCAAAATCTACGGCGCGGCGCCGGGCCGTGCGTCGGTCACTGGTTCCCGGGTGCAGGTGCCGGTGCATCAGAGGAAACCGCATCGGACCGGGCCAGCGTCCGGGCTGCCAGCAATCGCTCCGTAAACCGTTGCGAATCCTCAAGCCGGCGAAGTTCGTTCGTTGCAGCTACCGCGTTCTGCTCCAGCTCAACTACTCGCTGATATAGATCGGCGATCTGCCGGCGCGATCCTTCACCGGCGCCTGCACGGCTCTTCAGAAACAGCACCGCGCCAAACCCGGCAAACGCCACGCAAAGCAGCAGGAGAAGGAACACTGTGATCCGGCCTGATTCGCCCAGGTAAGACGGTTATTTCGCCGGCGTCAGTGCGAATCCGTCGATATGGACGTCGAGGTTGTGGTTCACACGGATTCCGGCGACGCCTGAAGTACCTGAGTGCGGACCCCCGGAGTCGATCACGGAACGGGCGATCGAATGCACTTCCGTTCCATTCACGCGGAAGCTGAGATTTGCCGCCCCGACAACCACGGAAATGGCATTGGCAGCCTTTCCATTCGCGTCCATCGGCTTCACCGCTGGGTGTGCTTTCCAGTCGACCATCTTGTGGACGGTCGAATCATTTGCGCGGTGATTGATGAGAAACTTTCCGTCCTGCCTGATGACGAAGTAGGTGTAGCTCTGATTTGGGGCATTGAGCCTTTCGCCCGCGAAAAACACCCCGTAGGCTTCCGGATGAGATGACGCTTTGGATTGGGCGAACGTTGCCTGGACGGTGTAGTTGCCTCGGGCCGCGTTCGCAGGGTTCCAGTAAATTGCGGCGGGGCCTGCCGTTGCATGTATGCCCTTGCCCATGGTGTAAAATTTCGCCTCGGTAATCTTCCGCCCCGCCGCGGCGGGCCGGGGGTCAATCCGGCCCGTCCACCCCGCCACCCTGACACCGCCGTCGGCGACCAGCTTATCCGGATCCTTTCCCTGCGCACCAAGTGTTGCGCTGCAGAGACAAAGGGCCACCACCGCGATTTTAGAAGCTTTCATCCATCCCCCAGAAATGTGCAAAGTGATCTGTATCTGCATGGATACTAGTCGCTGCAATGGTCTCATCGCCAGCGATCGTGTAACAGAAACTGGTTGCCGGGCGTCCATCATGAGATGCAATCACTGCTCGCCCGGAGGCGCCAGTGGGAAATTCGCTGCCTGTGACGACAACCGGCCGGTCAGCGCCGCTGCTCGGTGCTACGGGTCTGGTGGGAAATGAGTGCCTTCGCCGGCTGCTCGCGGACGATGCATTCTTACGAGTCGTCGTCGTGACACGCACGCCGTTCGAGCCCGAACGCAACTCAGCGAAGCTCGAACGGCATGTGGCCGACTTCGAGCACCTGACTCTGCACGCGGACAGATTCGAGGTGGATATCATCTGTGCGCTCGGGACGACTATGAAACAGGCCGGGTCGCGGGCGCGATTCCGCACGGTTGATCTCGTCTATCCCCTCACTGCTGCTCATCTAGGCCTCGAAAGGGGCGCATCGCACTTCCTGGTCGTGAGTGCCGTCGGTGCAGATTCCGGCTCCCGAATCTTCTACAATCGAACAAAGGGCGAACTCGAGGATGCATTGCGGGCGTTGTCATATCCCTGCCTGACGCTCTTCCGCCCTTCGCTCCTTGCCGGCTCCAGGGCGCGCCCGAGAACGGCGGAGCGAATTGCGGGTGCGTTGTCGTTTGCCTTCCCCGCCAAGTACCGCCCAGTGACGGCCGTCGATGTTGCGCGGGCCATTGTGGACGCGGCGATTGCCGCAAGCCCTGGAATAAAGGTGATAGAGCCGACAGAGACGTTGCCGGCACCGACGCTCCCGGAACCAATACCAGCCCTCCGGACTTCTCCCATGTAGCCGGGCATGCCGGTACGCCAAGACGCTGGGCATCGATCACATGGATGGGTAGCGTGGCATCTGCAGGGATCAGTTCGGGCAATGACAGGCGGTCGATCACCATCATGCGGCACATTCCGGGGCGCGACCGGGGTAAGCCTGCGCCGCCGGCACAGGCGGCGTGCTCTTCCATCATCTACGTCGATTCAGGCAACGGCTCGTGCGTGGTTGACGGCGTTCCAATGGGAATCGGCGCGTGCAATCTGCTCTGGCTCCCGGCTGGATGTATATGGGAGTCCATGGATATGCTGCGTGCCAGATGGTGGCACATCACCTTCGGCGGCAATGGACTGAAAGGCGTGGCCGTTGCGGAACAGTTGCTGGAACGTCTGTCCCCGATTGAATTGCCAGCGGCACCAGATGACGCAGCTTGCATCTGGCGCAAGTTCACCGTTGGGGCCGGTGACGGAATGATCTGGGGAATGCGACTCGAGCAATTACAGCAGGAACTCGAGCATCACCGGCTCGGAGCAGACGAGGCGGCCGCCGCGGTTCTTCAACTGATGTTGATCGACATCGTCCGACTGGCGCACCAGCCGCAGTCTTATGCAGCCGTCCGGCGTTCTCCAGTGGTCGAATCCGTTGCGGCCTTCATCGAGAAGAAGTTTACCGCGCCGATCGGTCTCGCCGACGTGGCGAGGGCAGTGAGCCGGTCGCCGAGCTATCTCACCGATCTCGTGCGTCGTGAGACGGGGCAGACGGTGTTACAGTGGATCATCGCTCGCCGAATGAGGGAGGCGTGCGCGCTACTGCTCGCGACAGACCTTTGCGTCAAGGATATTTGTACAAGAATCGGCTACGACGACCCTGGGCACTTTATACGTCAGTTCCGGCGCGCTCATAACGCCACGCCGCAATGCTGGCGGCGGATGCAGCGCGGGGCTCGGCCCATGCTCGCGAGACGAAGACTGCCGCCCGTGATCTGCCACGCCCCCGCGGAGTTCATTGACAAGATCGCTGATCTTCCGATTGCTCCGGCAATTCGCCCGCCGATCCTGGAGTTCCCGCTCTCCGACAGCTCGGGCGAGTCGATGTTCTCCGCCTCTTAAGTCGAATCTGTTCGCTTGCGCTGCCCTGCGGGCGACGGCGCGCCGGGCCAGGGCAAACCGCGTTCCCGAGGCGGGCGGCGGCCCTACCGCACCATGGCTGCGCGCATGTCGTTGAGCACGCCATCCAGCTCTGCGCGCAGCACTTGATATCTCGAAACAGCATCCTGTCCGACTGTTTGATCTGCTTTCATGCTTGCACCGTAGAGATACTGAATCTGCGCCTGCAGACCGGGCCGGCTGTAACGAACTGAGGGCGTTACGAGCCGCGCCTCGAGGTCAGCAACCTTGCGCCGCGTCTCTGCGTTCAAGGGCGTCGCGCCCGTGGCCGCGGTGCCCGCGGCCTGGACGCGCGACACCGCCATGTTCACATCGGATACCAGATCACGCACGCGCATATTGTGCGCGAGCTGTCCAGTCAACACCTGCATCGTTATTCCGTCTGCTGCACCACGCGGGTCGGCGTGCAGAATCAACGGCAGCGTCTGTGAGTTGCCTTCGGCATTGAGCCGGACGGAGTATGTACCTGGCGACGCCATCGGGCCGTTACGCGCGCTGCGCCGCGGATTTGAATCCCACGGACCCGGATACATGAGATCCCATACAAATCGGTTTAACCCCGCACCCGCCGGCAGCCGCGGCGTACCGGTCATCTCGAGTACCGGCGCCCGCATCCCGGGCTCTGCGGGTGCTGTTGCGCGCTCACCCTGCGCTTCGCTCGAAAAGCTGCGCACCACTCGCCCGTCAGCGGCCAGAATATCGAGAGTTACCGGGCCTCGAACGTCGTTCGCCAGCCAGTAGTTGATAGTAGCACCAGCGGGTGGAAATTCGGGATCCCCGCTGGAGGCCCGGCTCGACTCTTCGCCGCCAAAACTGGCGCGGTAACGCATGCGGTAGCTGTCGCGGGAACGAAGGAGTGTCATTCGCGCGGCTGCGATCTGGCCGGTCATGCGCTGTAGCGGTGACAGATCGTCAAGGATCCAGAAAGACCTTCCTTGAGTCGAAAGTACAAGATCGCCACGATGAACCTTCATGTCCGTGATCGGAGTTGCAGGAAGATTCAGCTGCAGCGAATGCCACTTGCCACCATTATCGAACGAAACGAATGCCCCGAATTCAGTGCCTGCGTACAGCAGCCCGGGCCTGGCCGGATCCTCCCGGACAACTCGAGTTGGATGATCCGCAGGAATGCCGTTCCTGCCCGATGTGAGGAGTGTCCACGTGCGCCCGTAGTCATCTGTCCGCCAGAGAAACGGGCGGAAGTCACCGAGGAGATAACAGAGTACGGCGTAGTATGCGGAACCGGCCCGGTGTGGCGATGGTTCGATATTCTGGACCCGGCAACCCGGCGGCTGATTTTTCGGGGTGACTTTGTTCCACGTAGCCCCGTTATCGCGCGTCACATGAAACGGGCCGTCGTTCGCACCCGTCCAGATCACGCCCCGCTGAAGTGGAGACTCCCGAATCGCGTAGAGTGTGCTGTACGTCTCTTCACCGGTAGCGTCGATGGTGATTGGCTCACCGGCCGTGCGTTGCTGCCGCGCGGGCGGATTCCATGTAAGGTCGGGCGAGATGCGCTCCCATGTGACACCTTCGTCGCGGGTGCGGTGCACGTATTGTGAGCCATAATACACGGCGCCCGCATCGTGCGGAGAGACCTCCATCGGGGAGACGCGCTGAAAGCGGAGGATCAGATCTTTTCCGGGCATGCCATAGAGCGATTGCGCACCAACCCAGTATTGTTTTTCCTGGCCCGAGCGGAGAGACATGCGCGAAAACTGCCCTTTGCAGGATCCGTAAACCGTGTCGGGATTGGTGGAGTGCGGAATTATCGGTCCGGTCTCGCACCCAGGTCCGGCCCTCCACAGCTGAATGGGGTCGTCGGGCGAGCTCGATGACACCGGCAGGCTCGGAAGTATCAGCGTCGAGTTATCCTGCTGAGCTCCATAAATGCGGTACGGAAACTGGTTGTCGGCATACACCTGGTAAATCTCTGCAGTCGGCTGGTTGTATTGCGTTGACCAGTGTCGGCCGCCGTCGAGCGAAACGTTGGCCCCGCCGTCATTCGACTGGATCATCACCGCCGAGTTGCGCGGATTGATCCATAGATCGTGGTTGTCCCCGTGGGGTGTCGACACGGTCGTCCAGGCCTTGCCGCCATCGACGCTCTTGTAGAAACCTTCGGTGCCGATGTAAACGATGTCAGCATTGTTCGGGTCGGCGTCGACGTTGGTGTAGTAAAATGGGCGGGTGATGAGGCCGCGAGTGGTCGTATCGACCGCAGTGAACGACTCGCCCGCGTCGTCGGAGCGGTAGAGACCACCGCCCGGAGCTGCTTCGATGAGCACGAAAAGCCGGTTTGGCATTGCCGGAGACACCGCCAGGTCGGCCTTGCCCACCAGACCGTTGGGCAATCCGCCGGTCAGTCGAGTCCAGGTGTCGCCGCCATTGATGCTTCGGTATACGCCGCCCTCCCGCGCGCCACTGATGATCGTCCAGGGCTTTCGCTCCGCGCGCCACGCCGCGGCGTAGACCACACGGGGATTGCCGGGCTGAAATTCAAGGTCCACCGCGCCGGTCGAATCGGAAATGAACAGGACCCGCTGCCAGCTGCGGCCGCCGTCGCGGGTGCGATAAACGCCACGGTCGGCGCTTCGCCTGAAAGGATTTCCCACCGCCGCTGCGAACGCCACGTTGGGGTCGGTTGGATGCACGGCGATGGCTCCGATCTGGCCGGCCGATCGCAGTCCCGCTCTCGTCCATGTGGTGCCGGCATCAGTTGAACGATATACGCCGAGCCCGATGGAAACATTGCTGCGCAGTCCTTCCGATCCGGTCCCTGCGTAAACGATTCTGGGGTCCGTGTCCGAGACGTCGAGCGATCCGATTGATCCTGTTTCGAAGAATCGATCAGAGACATTGAGCCAGGTCTGCCCGGCGTTTGTCGTCTTGAAAACGCCGCCGCCGGTGGTGCCCATGTAAAACGTCGAGGGCTCCTGAATGACTCCGGTCACGGCCGTGACGCGTCCGCCACGTGCGGGCCCGACCATGCGATACCGAAGACCGCGAAGCCGCGATGTGTCGAGCGAGGAAACAACCCCCCGACTGCCCGCTGTGGTCGCAGGCGACCGTTGCGCCGCAGCTTGTGGACCGGTTGCGATAAACGGCAACACAACTGGCACGAACCGCAGTGCGTGCCGAGCAGTCCACAGAAACCACCGGGATCCTAGTTGCGACATTCAGAACTCTCCAGAAGAAAACCGGCGAAGGCAGCCTGCCGCCGGTCAGTCGGCAGGAAGCGCTGGTGAAAATTGAAGCGTGGTCGCGGCGGGCGCCATGCGGGTGATTGTTCTACGCACTTTTTCCCGTGGCTTGCAGGCGAGGGAGGCGTGTCTGGTGAAGTTCGCATGTGCCAGCGATAAGGAGATACTGATCGTCGAGCCGGAGATCGTCGCCGCGCCGTGGTGGGCGGTGGTGTAGATTGGGCTGCGAGGCGAGCCTCGCGAGCCACGAATTATTTCACCCACAGTCCCACCCGAGTACACTGCGAATTATGGTAACGATCACAGTCAGAGAGAACGGACCCTACAGAGTGGAAGGTGACGATGTCACTGTCGTCGATTGGCAAGGAGTTCAGTATCGTCCGAAGAATCCCCGGGCGTTTTCGCTCTGCAGGTGCGGCGCTTCCACTACCAAGCCATTCTGCGACGGCACGCACTCCCGTGCGGGATTCGTAGCTGCCGAGGCGGCTGTTCCAGAGAGCGTGGACCGTCCAGCGTCGGACGTTTAGAAGCAGGCAGGGACCGCGTCGCAAATGCCGAAGCGGACTTGACGCAAAGCGATTGAGGCTCTGTCGCTATTTGCCGGCGTGGGGTATCACTGCGCGCTGACCACCTCAACGACGAATACCAGTACCGCGTTAGCGGGAATCGGCCCACTCCCGGAGCTTCCGTAGCCGAGACCGGGCGGAATAATCAACTGCCGTCGTCCTCCGACGCGCATTCCCTCTATGCCATCGTCCCAGCCCGCGATTACCTGCCCGCTGCCAAGCCGGAAGGAGAACACCGGCTTTGGTGCCGGGTTCGAGTCGAACTGATTGCCATTCGCCAGCCATCCGGTGTAACGCACGTCAAGGGTCTGTGATCTCGCGACCACCGGGCCGTTGCCGACGACCAGATCCCGCCGGTATACGCCGGCTTGTGTACGCGTCATCGCAGCAAGGTCGACGCTCAGCGACGGCGCGAAAGTGGTTGTCTCGATGGTTGCTGCGGGCGCGACTGAATCGGAGCTGCAACCGGCCAGCACAAAGAGAGACGCATAAGCAATCATCAGCGGACGGGAGTTTCGCATTGTCATCAGAGTTGAAAGGAAGAGTGCAGGTGTCGAAAACGTTTCAGTTGCGGTCAATCTGTGCAGCGCGTCCAAAAGATCAGTCGCTATACGGGTATTCGGGATCGGCAAGCCGTGCTATTCGGGCAATGGCATCCGGTCCGGCAATTTCGCTGGCGAGATCGACGAGCATGGTGCTCAGGTGATCGCCGTACCGAAGAAGGCTCGCGGCGCGCGCACGACGCGCAAGCAGAAATGCAAGGATGTGCTTGTCCGCCTTCTCAATGTTGCAGGCGGGGCAGGCCAGGACAAGGTTGTCCCTCCTGTCGTAGGCGGTCTGTCCGCGGCGTGGTGTGACGTGGTCGAGAGTGATTGACCGCACGCCGACCTTTCGCTCGCAGTAGGCGCAAACGGGGCCGTGCCTGTCGAGTAGCCACTGGCGCGTCTCGTTGTAAGCATTGCGGCTCGTGGGCAGCGACGTTTCCTGCGGAGCAGCGCGATATGCGCGACGGCGCGGCTGGCGACGCGAGGGAGTCAGCGTGGGGCAGGGTGTGAAGTGGAAACGAATGCCATTAGTGCTGAAAGTTAACCTCTGCCTCCATTACTGAACTAAGGTCGCAACCCGGCCGGCGGACTGACTCGCTCTTGATTGGAGGCGGGCAGCGCCAGCTCACGCGGCGAAGAAGCGTTGGTGTCGCTCAGTACCCGCGTGATGAACCGCTGGCCTTCGCCGATTCGCTCTACTTCCAGAGCGGTTGCTTCCACCGCCTGTTCCATGCGAATAAACCGATCGCTCATCTCCCTTGGAAAGCTCGCCACGACAGCTCCTGCTGTCGCGCTTCGGCGCCAGACTCGCCGTGCAAAGGCGATGCTCAGCGGAAGCAGGGCAATGACCATGAACAGCGCGCTGAGCGGCCATACCTCTTCGGGTGGCCCCCTGCGCGGAAGCTCCGGCGGGCGCACCGTCGCACCGGGAACGGCTGCGGCGCGAGCAACCTGCGCATCGGCGTCGGCAATCTGCTTATCGAGAGCGGAAATGCGCGCGTCGATCTCGGTAATGCGCTGCTCGAGTCCAGTGCGGCTCGCACCGCGCATCATCGGGTCTTCGAGCTGGCTGGATATATCCTCGCGCCGATTGCTGAGCAGCGAGAGCTGATCACCGAGTTCTTCGCGCTGTGCCCGCAATCCGCGGTAGATGTCCGCCGGTCCGGCCAGCGACGTGCCGCCGACTGTGACCTGGCCCGGTAAGAGCACCGACGGCGGGGTCGCGGGAGTCGCGGGAGTCGCGGGAGTCGCGGGGGTGACCGCGGGCGGTTGTTGCGGCAGCATCAGACCGCGTCGGAGAGCGACGTGAAATTGAAATCCTTCGCCTTGATCGCAGGCATCATCTGCCCCACCGAAGTCCGCTCAGTTCGCCCGATGTCTTCAATTTTGTTGAGCATGAACAGCGGACTCTCGTTCCATCTGAAGTTCTTGAGGCTTTGCGTCACCTTTCCGTTCTCGATGAGAAAAGTCCCGTCGCGGGTGAGCCCTGTCAGCAGCACCGTACGCGGATCCAGAAACCTTATGTAAAAAAAATGCGTGACGAGAATACCCCGCTGGGTCGACGCGATCAGCTCTTCGGTCGTCTTCGTCCCACCCACCATCTTGAGCCCGCCGGGCAGGCCGCCCCCACCTCCGCCCCCGGTTGGCGCAACGCCCTGCTTCCGAGCCCAGAACCGCGAGTACGCGAGATTCCTTAGAATGCCCTTTTCTATCCACATGCGACGCTGTATCGGGAGCCCTTCTCCGTCAAAAGGCTGCGCAAGCAAGTCGCTGTCGGCCGGGTCTGAATACAGCGTCACCCGCGAGTCGGCGATCTTCTCTCCGAGCCGGGTGCCGCCTCCGCGTTTCGAGAACGGTCCGCGCCCTTCGTCTGTGGAACGCGCATTGAAAGCTGCACCGAGCAGGGGAATGAGGTCGGCGACCGCCTGTGGCTCGAGTACTACTGTGTACATCCCCGGTTCAATTGCCTGTGGATTCCGTGAGGCGACAGCCTTCTGCGCGGCCCGTGCGCCAAGCACGGCGGGGTCGATCGCGCGCCAGTCGCGCGCACCGGCGGAGGCCCATCCGGATCCGGTTGTATCGGGAGTACGAACGGTCGCGGAAAGATCGACCCCGGTGTTTCGGTGATACGCAAACAACCCCTTGCTCGTCGCAATCGCGTTTGCACCTGCGCTCGCACTGAGGAAGCCGGCAACGAACACATCGCCTGCGGGCCGGCCGGTTGTCACGGCGCGCTCGATAACACGGCGAGCCGCGGTGGCGCGGGTTTCGGGACTGAGGTCTGCGGTCGAATCGATGTAGCCGTCGACCGATGCATAATTCTGCGGCCCGAGCTCCGGCATGATCTCCGGATCTTCCGGAGAAAGCCTCGCCAGCCGTTCCGAGAAATCGATCGTCCGCCTGAGTGACGCATCGTCGAGAACGTTCGTTGTAGCGGAGGCGCGCCGCTTCCCCACAGTACTGGTGAGAGTGACAGTGGTATCCGCAATCTCGCCAGAGGTCGTTATCTCGCCGCCGGCAAAGCGTGTGTTTCCCGCCCAGCCGCTTGAGATGTTGACCCGGGTCTCATCCGACTTTGCCATGGCCAGAATACGGTCAGCCAACGATTTGGCCTGTTCGCGGGAAAGCAGCGACGCGGCGGCAGGGCGCACGGGCATTTCGACGGAATCGCCGAAAAGCGTTCGCGGCCTCATGCGCTCCTCCCGGTGTTGACAATATTCACCTGACTGAAGCGCGCGGGGACGCAACCGTGGCTCACGGAATTCGATTGCGACGGCTCGCCCTTGCCGTCACCGAACGATCCGCCGAGCCAGTAGCTTTTCGGGCCGCCGATCATGTCCATGCTGTTCCAGAAGTCGGGGGTGCGGCTCTGATATGCGACGTCCTTCAACATGCCGGTGATCTTTCCGTTTTTCACCTCGTAATACACCTGCCCGGAAAACTGGAAATTGAAACGCTGGTGATCTATCGACCAGGAGCCACGGTTCTTGACGATTATACCGCGGTCAGTTGCGGCAACGATATCATCGAGACCGATATCGCGCGCACCGGGCATCAGCGAAATGTTTGGCATCCGCTGGAAAGGCACGCTCGACCATGAGTCGGCGAATGCGCACCCGTGCGAGCGCTTCACTCCCGTGAGCGGCTCAATCAATGCTGCCTGCTCGCGCGTCGTCTGATAGTCCTTGAAGATCCCCTTGTCGACGATCATCCACTTTTCAGCCGGAACTCCTTCGTCGTCCCACGCGACGCGGGACAATGATCCCTCCTGCGTGCGGTCGGCCTGGATGTTCATGAACTCGCGGCCGTAACGGAACTTGTTGATGTATTTCTCGGGCGGAGCAATGAAGCTCGTTCCGGCAAAGTTTGCCTCGTAACCCAGGGCGCGATCGAGCTCTGTCGGGTGGCCGATGGATTCGTGGATGGTGAGCCAGAGATTTGTCGGGTCGAGGATGAGATCATACCGGCCCACCTGCACCGAACGGGCAGTCAGCTTCTCGGCGGCAAGCGATGCCCAGCGCTCAGCGTTGCCGGGCATGTCGAGTGATTGTATGTACTCCCATCCGTTTCCGCGGGGAGCAAGCTCTTCGCTGTACGCCTGAAAATCACCGTCCGTAACGGCGGTGGCCGTAAACTGAGGGCCAACCCGGAAAAAAGTCTGGGTGACGAGGGTACCATCGGTGGTGGCAAGTGTTTTCTCTTCGCGGAGCAATGCCATCCCCGACGTAACAAAACGAACCTTGGGGACTCTCAGCGCAGCCTCGTTCGCGGCGAGCAGC
Source organism: Gemmatimonadaceae bacterium (assembly GCA_037721215.1). Taxonomy (NCBI): domain Bacteria; kingdom Pseudomonadati; phylum Gemmatimonadota; class Gemmatimonadia; order Gemmatimonadales; family Gemmatimonadaceae; species Gemmatimonadaceae bacterium. The sequence goes on along the minus strand of JBBJNV010000005.1, from coordinate 17,513 downwards.
AACGCCACTTTTTCTTCGATCGGCACCTCGAGCGGGTCGCGGGTGATAGGCGTGCTCCACGTTCCCTTGACCGCAACAACCGGAGCCAGCACGACAGGGCGCCGTTGCACGATGCGGGCAGCTCTCGACAGTCGCGCTGCTTCGCGCGCAACCTGTTGCACCCCATCCCGCGTCATCGCGCTGGTGGACGCGAAACCCCACGACCCGTTTACCAGTGTTCTTACCCCGATGCCATACGACTCGGAATCGTTGACGCCGGTGACCTGACGTTCCCGCGTATTCACGAACTGGCGCCGATAGCGGCCAACTCTGACGTCGGCATAGGATGCACCGGCGGCGCGGGCCGCATTGAGAGCCTCCATCGCGAGCTCGTCGACGAACGGATCGGAAGCCGGCGTCGGCAGCATGCGGATGCCTCGCGGCGCGCCGAATGCAGCACGAGCGCCGGTCGCAGCGGCCATTGCCGCGGTAGCAATGAGAAAATCGCGTCGGTTTGTCGTCATGTCTGCAATCAGTTCTGGTTGTTCATCGATCCAGCCTCATTTTCCTCTCGGCGACACCGCCCCGGGTGCTCAACGCACGAACGGTGATCTCGCGATCGGCATTCCTTTCAGCCGCGCGCATGCGGAGGGTCACGACTTTCGTTTCTCCACCGCTCAGCCAGAATTCCTGCACCCGCCCGACGGTTCGACTGGAGCTCTCCTTTGGCACTACCAGCACAACTCTATCGGGCTGGACGATGTGCACCCGCTTCGCCTGTTCGAGTGCGGTCGGCAGACGGCCGGTATTACGCACAGTAACGCGTATCTCATGCGTCGCTGAATCCCGTGATGCAGAAACTCTCGAGGATGTGACACCGATTATCTCCATCTGCGGCAACGACTGCGCCAGGTAGAGATTGAACATTGCCTGGTTGCGCGCCCACTTCTCCAACACCTGCGGCGGACCGTTCTGCGAAAAGAATTTGGGGTTGAACCCGCCGATTTCAACTTCGCCCAGCGTTGGATGCTGCATTTTCTTCCAGGGCTTGAAACACGTTCCGCCGAACGCCTCATCGCAATACCGGAGAACTTCCCAGTTGTCGATGCGGCCGTTGCCGTCGTAATCGCGTTCGCGGCCGCCGTTCCAGAGCTCATCACCGTACCAGATTGCGCCGATGTGAAAGTATCCGAAATCCGGGCCATGTCCGAAAAGCGGCTGCGGGCGGAGCGTATCACCAGTCGCCGGGTTGGTGATACCGCGCGTGTTGTAGGTGCGATAAACGTCTCCGGCCCACGGGTATCCCGTGCGGGCAACGCCGGCAGAATCGAAATGGCGATACCATTTGAGATCGGATGCGAACATGCATTCCGTTTCCTCACATGTCGACGGGCCCCGCAGGTGCATCGGAACGGCAGTGTCCATACTGTTCGCAACCGCAATGTTCGGGTGTGTCAGAACCCATAGCACAACTGCGCGAGTCTCGGGCTCCGATGTTGGATACTCGCCCGCTCCGAACTGAGTCGAGCCTCGACCAGTGGACTCACGTTCCGGTCGCCAGTTGGTGGGATAGTTACGGTGGAGGTCGAGTCCTCCTATCCCGTCTTCGTTGAACCGGCCGTCGATGTCATTGTCCACGCCTTCAGAGTAGAGCAGATAGTCGCCACGATTCTCGGGGACGCGCCGCATCAGCCGCCTGCTCTTATCCATCGTGTCGAGCACTGCATCACCCTTTCCGGCGCCGACGTACTTGCGCATCTCGCGGATGAACCCATCGTTGTCGAGATCTTCGCCCGGGTCCTCGTCGAGCAGGCCGTCGGTATCGTTATCCACCGGGCGCACCGAGCTGCGATTGGATTGCGCAGTAAGCCGGTACATGTCAGAACCGTCGGGATTGTTGAGCGGCCGGATGTAGATGGCCTTTGTATCCAGAAGACGGCGGACGCCCGGATCTCTGGCGTAATTCTCGATGAGATACCACGCGAGGTAGAAAGCACTCTCAGTGCTCGTGATCTCACCTGAATGCCGGCCGCCTTCAAAAAATGCTGCCGGCTTATCGGTATCGGCGCCCGTTTTTTTGTTCGTCAGCGTCAACTGCCAGATGTCGCGCCCACCAAAGCTTTTTCCAACGGTGTAAAGCTGAACGATGCCTGGGTGGTCTTTCGCCCACCGTCGCATGAAATCCTCGATCTCTACAGATGAGTGATAGTGCTTCCAGTCGAGTTTTCCGGGCACGAGAGGCCTGACCTCCTTATACTCGGCGAACGGGAAGACACTGATTCCCGCCCTCTCGCCCGGGACTACGAAAACCCTGCGTGCCGAGTCTGCGCGGGGCGGAGAAGACGTTGCAGGCGCCTGCGCACTGGTGGCGGTCTGCGCAACCGATACGGCGAAGGCGAACACCGCTGCCCTCATCACTGCGCTTAGCATGCTGGAAAACCTTTGCCGGTGAAGGTTAGTTGCCGGGTGTGCCCCAATGTCGGCGCCAACCATGACAGCCGCAACCTCCGCCGGTACCTTCCGCGCGGAACCTACCGCCGGTTACCTCACCCGGGCACGCTCGACGAATGCAACGTTGTTCTCGCGCCCCGCTAGAAATACAGCGCCATCAGCACTGAAGGCGATGATCGTCCGACCCGCCGGAATCTGCACCCGCTCGACGAGCTGTCCCTGCCTGTTGATCACATCGTAAACAGGACCACCGGCGATTGCGGAGGTCGGGATGGTGCGGATCCAGAGATTGCCTTGTGCATCGGCCCTCGCCGACCCGCCAAAAAACGCCGGCTTGTAATCGGGCAGGTCGGCCGGCGCCACAAAGCTCACCTGTGTCGTCGGCGCCGTCCGGGCTGGCCCAGGCCGGGGAGCGGCATTCGCGCCCCCGCCCCCGCCGATGATAGTGGTCCCGATCTCGATCCTCATGCCACCGCCTTCCCCGGTCGCGCCGCCAGCTCCCGGAAACCCCGGCACGCCGCCAACCCCAGGTGCATTGGGTCCCATACGTTCTCGCGCCACCTTCAACGAATCGATGAACGCAACCTTGTCTTCGTCGGTAAGGCGCTGCCACTCGAAGGGAATTTTGGGCGCCGAAACTTTCGCGCCTTCGGAATTGGTGAAATCAACGTGATAATCCCGGCCGCGCACGATCGCCAGCGACCCGTCGGAAAGCACCGCCCAGTCGTCGATGACTGGAAGTGGATTGACCTGCGTCGCGATCGTCATGCCGCCGCTGCTGTCGCGCGAAATGTCAATCTTGACCTTCGGCGTCTTGATGAACGCGACGGTGTCGAGCTGGCGCGTCTGAAGGTCGATTCGGAAGATTGGCGCGGAGTCCGGGGGTTCGGGAATGGCAAAGGGGGCACCGCCGCCGCCACCGGGGAGGCCGCCGCCGCCAAACCGGCGTCTCAGCGCCCCGCGGTACAACAAGCGGCCCTTGCCGTCGAACGCCCCGCCGCCAACCGGACTGCCAAGCAGCACCGCGTCTTCGGAACGCGGCACCGACATCACTCGTGCGACTTTCCCAGCGGGGTCGATCACCAGCATTGACATGGACGCCGGGTCCACGAAGAGAGATGAGTCGCCACGATACGCGATCAACCCGCCGGAACGCCCGCTGTACGCATTCGCCGTTGCACTGGTGGAGTCAGCAACGACGGTGAACGCCGACAGCGCGCCGTCGAACAGCAGCACGCGGCGCTTGGCGACGTCGTTGACGAGCAGCTTTCCTCCGGGCAAAGTGCGCACACTGGCGGCCGAGCCCAGTGGCTCCTTCGATCGTGCTTCGATTGCGCCAAGCTGCCGGACGGCAGGCCGAGTCTGCGCCCCCGCGAGGGGCGCCGCGACGCACGACAGCGAAGCCGCAAGAACAAATGGGTATTTCATATTTGTATTATGGTCTGGATTGGTTGGGTGCTGAACGTTCGTGCGACTACTGCTTGATGATTACTATCGTACCACCGCCCGCGCCCGCGGGCAGCGTAAAATCACTACCGGCGAAAACTGGCCCGCCGCCACTGAACGCCGGGTTGCTTGTGAAGCTCGCGGTTCCAGACCGGATCGATGCCAGGTAGCGAGTGTCGAGTGCGCTTGCCACCGATGGCGGAAGCTTCCTTTGCTGCTCGGCAGTAAGTAATCGCTTCACCGAAGGCGCAAAGCTCGTCAGCAGATCGACCGTTGCCTTCCGCGCATCGATGTACCGGTCATACGCGACATCCGCATTGTAAGCATTTCCCAGCTCGCCGAAAGTTTTTGCGATTGGCGACCAGATCGCGTCCGTGCGGATTACGTAGAGCCGGTTGATGGCGGCGATGCTATCCGCCTGCACTCCCGTGAGCCGCAGCGAATCCTGCTGGCGCAGTATTGCGGCCATCGGATTTGCGATTCCACCGCTGCCGTAAATCGCCTTCAGCAGCGCTTCCGAAACACGCGTCCCGGGCCGTGTCCGGCCGCGATCGAGCTGCTGTGACAGTAGCTGCCGTTCACGAGTCGGGCCGATATCGAAGCGAAGCAAAGCAGTGAGACTCACCGGAACCCTCAATCCACCCAACGCCTGGTTCGTTGTGCCGAAGCGCTGATTGACCTCGTAGCGGTAGCTGGCGGAAGCCGGATCGAAACCTCTGACGTACAGCAATGCCTGATCGGGAAATGCCGGCTGCCCCCAACCGCGCAGACTCTTCGGTCCGTTCACCAGCCTATCCGCTGCGCCGAGTGGATTCGACAGCTGGAAGGAGAGCGTGGCTCGCCTGGGCATGCGCACCTTGACCGGATTGAACGAAACTGACATCGATGCCGATGAGCTCCAGGGACCCTGGCATGCATTCCGCGCGGCGAGCCGCGCAAGCTGTCTGGACAGACAGCTCCGGGCAGCGTCCGAACCCGTTTCCAGCAACGATTGCATCGCCGACGCAACAGCGGGATCGGCAGTATTCGCAGGGTCAAATACAAACGCACGGTCGTTTGAGTATCCATCTCCATTCACGTCGCCAGCAATCATCGGTGTGAACGGATTGCCAGACCGGAAATTCCCGAACCAGTTCACACGCACGAAGTCGAAAAAGTTGTAGCCGACGTTGTATACCAGCTGATGCCGCGAGTCAAATGGAGAGCGAGCCCACTCCACCGCGAGAGGGTTGCCTGCTGTGCTGTTGAAACCCCGCGTCTGCTCGCGCACGCTCGAGTACACGTACGACGCGCTCCAGCTGAAAGAAGAGCTGAAGCTCACTGGCGACAATCCAAGCCGAAGCTGAGCACTGCGTGAACGGAGGTCCGATCTCAGCTGCGTAACGCGGGAGAAAGCTGACGACACCCGCGCATCGCGGGAGGCAATCGCACCGGATGCAGCCACGATGCTTCCGGGATTTACAAAAACCGGACGATCGTTCTCACTTGCGAGTGCGAAGCGCTGGACGGGAGTAAAGTTGAGGTCGACAAAGCTCTGTTGACTGGTATTCACCGACCACGTCGCTTCGATCTGGGTCGAAAACCGGTTGCCGACGCTCGGTCCGCTCCACTGGAGATTCGACCTGACGCTGCGCGGGGCGGAAAAATCCGCGGCGAACAGCGAGACGTTTGGTGCGCTGTTGGAAAATATGGATCCCATGGTACCGTCGGCGCACAGATCGGGAACTCGCGAATTGTCAGATGCGTATGCGTTCCAGTCAGGAAACGGAGTCGCCCCTCCGACGCACGTCAGTTGTTGAACTCCCCCCGGCAGGCCGGTGTTGTCGATTGACGATCCGATGAGATTGGTGGACGGCGTGTTTTGAAAGATGCCGATACCACCCCGCAGAACGGCCCTCGGCACTCGCGCCGCTCCGACGAAGCTGGAAACCTGTGCGGCGTAGCCATACGTCCACGAGAACCCGATACGCGGGCTGACATACAGCCCATCGGGCACTTCGTCGTTAACGGTGCCAAAAAGCGACTGCAGCTGATCGTTCCGGACCGGATCGACGAGATAGCGATTGGCATCCACGCGGAGGCCGTACTGAATCTGGAGATTTCGGGTACGACGGTATGAGTCTCCGACAGAAATGCCGACGGTGATCTGACTCAGGTCACGATCGCGGGCACTCAATTGCCGGGTGAATGACGACGGTCTCGACGCATCCAGATCGGCGAGCGAGTTGAAAGCGAATGTGCCGAGCAGATTATTTGCCTGCTCCTGCGAGGCCGCATCATGTCTCAGCTCAGTGGCCAGTTTCACCCGGTGCTTGTTGTTCGTGCTGAACCATGAAAGCTGGTTCAACAGGTTTATCGTGGTGGTGCCTGATGCATTGTTCAGCGACGGACTGCCGCCGAACAGCAGATTCTGCAGGCTGCTGGCACCGTCGGGAAAACTCGAGTTCACCCTGACGAACCCGGACGGCAACTGCAGATACGGCGACGCGGCAGACCTTGATGTGCTGGCACCCACCGATGTTTCGCTCAGGACGGTGTTCCTGACGTAAGTGTTATGCCTGCCCTGAACACTTCCGCGCCAGCCGGTACGTTCTCCGCTGCGCGCCGGAAGCTCTGTTACCAATCCACCAGCGGGGCTCTGCCGGCTCCAGTTTCCGTTGAAAGCCAGACTGAACGCCTGACCGGAGCTCGATGACGGCGGTGCGAAGTCGAAGTTCCCGAACAGCGATCCCTGGTCACCGATGCGGCTGTCAGCCACCGGTCCTACCGAAAGCGGCACGCCCGCTCGCTGAAGAATCGAGAGAAACCGCGCAACCGAATCGGATGACACTCCGGCAGTCTCGAGCGCCGAAGCCTCGGTGTTGAGCAAGGTCTGCAGGTCACTGGCCCGGCGGCCCAGCTGATAAGAAACATTGTAGAAGGCCTTGTCAAAGCTGAGCGGTCCAGATGCTCTGCCTCCAATCGACAGATTCGAATACTCCTGGCCGAGAGACCGCGCCGTGCGATCGCTCCACTGGAGCTGAGGTGCATCGACGTTGGCGCTCATACCACGGGTCACGAAGTTGGAGCCGGAGCGGGTGCGAAGCGCCATCTGCGCCCCGCTGAATCCGCCGCGCGATACGTCATACGGAGACGTTATCAGCGAGCTTCCGACCAGAGCGTCGCGGGGCATGCTCGATCCGCCGAACTGCATTCCGTCGAGAGTCGTATTGTTTTGATCGGCTCCCAGTCCGAGCACCGAATAACCGTCGGCCCCCCCGTCGGCGCCGGGAACCGATTGCACTCCCGGCAATGAAGCGGCCATGGCAGCGAGATCGCCGAGCAGATCGACCGGTACCGCGGGGTCGGTGAGCTGCTGCCCGGTTCCACTCACGTCAGGTGAAATTTCTCCGCGTTGCACCCGTTCACGCTGCGCAGTTACCTGGACGGGATCGAGAATCGCCCCGATGCGCGTGAGTCTGGCGTCGGCCACCAGAATGTCTTCGTCAGCCGCGCGCTTCACCTGAAACCGCCTCGCGGCGAACCCGAGCGATGCAAACGTGACCATGTAATCGCCGTCACCGCCGGGAAATGTCACGGTGAACCGGCCGTTTCGATCGGTTCTCGCAGTTCGGGTGACATTTCCGGAGACAGACGTTGCGGTAACGACAACATTCTCGAGCGCGACGCTGTCGGTATCGATCACGCGGCCGCGGATGACGTCGGCTTGCTGGGCTGACGATGGCCGGGCGAAGATACTGCCGGCAATCAGCATTAAAGCGGCGACCAGCAAACGATGGGACATTGTCACTCGGGAAGGCGTCGAGCGTTCGACACGTGCATCTACCGGAGAGTTTACACGACTTTCAGCGGCTGCGCGCGGCCATTACCTCGGCCCTCTCCCGGAATGAGATGATCCGGCCGCACTGCGTGCATACATAATCGCCGGTTCGTTTACCGAGGTCATAGCGCTTCGCAAAAGCCGGGTGCTCACACGGCTTGCCATTCCAGGCCTGCCTGAGTTCGTCGGCGCGCTTCGACTGCATTATGGGTCTCTCCAGGCCGTGTCCCGAACAGCGGCCTCAACGGGATTAAACTGAGAAAATCCGGGGATTCTGCTCCCCGGACCAACTCACTGAGTCTGCCATCAACTTCCAGCTTCAGATTCTACTTCGACTCGCGATAAAATTCCTTCAGGCTCCGCTTCAGGTTCTCAACCTTCGGTGCATCATGTATCACGATATACATGCTACCCGGATTTGCCGCGGCGTAGTCCTGATGGTACTCCTCGGCGACGTTGAACTTCTCGAGCGCGGTAAGCTGCGTGACAATCGGTCGCTTGAAGAATTTGCCCTTCGAAAGCTGGTCGACATACGCGGTGGCTATCCGCTTCTGCGCATCGCCCCGATAGAAGACTGCCGAACGGTATTGGGTGCCGACGTCGGGGCCCTGGCGAGTGAGCTGAGTCGGGTCGTGCGCCACGGAAAAGAAAATCCGGAGCAGCTGCCCGTAAGTCACCTGCGAGGGATCGAATACAACGCTGACAGCTTCAGCGTGACCGCTTCTGCCAGTCCCGATGTCCGAGTAGGTGGGATTCAACGTCTTCCCACCCGTATAGCCGGATACGGCCGACTTGACTCCCTTGACATGCTCGAATACCGCTTCGATGCCCCAGAAACAACCTCCTGCAAACACTGCGGTTTCCTGCCCGCGAGTGTTCGCGAGCGGCGCGTCGACAGTTGCAGGAGGAAGCGGGACAGCCCGCTCGACGATAGTTGCGGTGGCTGTCTTCCCGAGCAGGACGACGACAGCGGGAATTGCGAGCAGCCCGATGACGTACCGGCCTAATGTTGGACGACGCATTGATTTTCTCTCGGTTCGGGGGGTGCGCATCCAGGAATGCTGATGCTCGTAATGGAACCCCTCTGTGGCTCCGTTAGTTCCGGTTATGGCCGCAAATTATGGCACATTGGCACAGGCGAGGGGCCCTGCGGATGCAGGGGTGATCGCTCATCGCTACGGCAGGTGGCGGGATTTTCTGTTGACGGCCGACAGGGCAACTGTTTCCGCGATGCGTTTCGCTCGTGTCTCGGCTGATTTCGCGGCGTTGATCCAGTAAAGATATCCTTTTCGCGACGATGGCGAGAATGCGGCAAAGTTTGCCTCAGCGACCGGAACCTCCGCCAGCGCGGCGGCAAGGGCTTCGGGAATCACCATCGCCTCGACAGAATCCAGTGTCTCCCACGATCCGTTCTGTTTTGCGATTTCTATTGATGCGAACCCGGCTGGTCGCATCTGCTTCTGATCGATTAGCCGCGCAACCCTTTCCTTGTTGGGGCCCGACCATACGCTTCTCGGTTTTCGTGGTGCGAAATACTGCATGTACCGGCCGGCGTCGATACCGCGAACGGTGCTATCGATCCATCCGAAACAGAGCGCCTCTTCGACGGCGTCACCATACGAAAGCTTCTGCTGGCCAGTGCTGGCCTTGTCGTAGATCAGCCAGACTCCGGAACAATCCTTGTGGTTGTTTGCAAGCCACCGGCGCCACGTAGTCCGCGTGCGCGGGTAGACCTCTACGAGCGCTGGCTTGCCAGCGGATACGGCGTGCATGGATCATCACCTGTTGTCGGTTGTGAATCTGGAGTCATGGCCCTTCAACGCAGATGAGTCGCGTATGCATCTGTTGAGGCGAGGGTAGTACCCCCTCGCCGCCAGCGTTAGCTTTTTGCGCCTATGACGATGCGGGATAAGCTCGCGCTTCTCGAGAGACGGCGCGCTGAGTCGGAAAAGGGCGGCGGCGAGAAACGGGTGTCGGCGCAGCACGCAAAGGGCAAGCTCTCGGCTCGCGAGCGCCTGGACCTGCTGCTCGATGAAGGCAGCTTTGTCGAGCTCGACCGTTTTGTGGTGCACCGTTCGCACGACTTCGGCCTCGAAGATGAAAAGTATTTTGGCGACGGCGTCATCACCGGTCATGGACGGATCGACGGTCGGCTGGTGTATGTATTCTCGCAGGACTTCACGGTCTTCGGCGGGTCGCTTTCCGAGTCATTCGCCGAAAAAATCTGCAAGATCATGGATCTGGCGGTGCGAAACGGTGCTCCCGTGATCGGCCTGAATGACTCGGGTGGCGCACGGATACAGGAAGGTGTGGTCTCGCTGGGGGGCTACGCGGAGATTTTTCTGCGCAACACCCTTGCCTCAGGGGTCGTTCCTCAGATCTCGGCGATTCTCGGACCGTGCGCCGGAGGTGCAGTCTATTCTCCGGCGATCACGGACTTCACGTTCATGGTCCGTGGCAGCTCCTACATGTTCGTCACCGGGCCAAACGTCGTGAAGACGGTGACGCACGAAGACGTAACAATGGAAAAGCTGGGAGGCGCCAGCACACATTCGGAAATCTCGGGAGTTGCCCACGTCGCCTACGACTCGGAACCCGCCTGCCTTCAGGCAATCCGTGATCTCTTTCGCTTCATTCCCTCGAACAATGTCGACGATCCACCGCGCGGGACGAGCGCGGATCCACGCAATCGGCGCGACGAGGAGCTTCTCGAGATTGTGCCCGACAATCCGAACAAGCCGTACGATATGCACGACGTCATCAGCCGAATCGTTGACGATGGCGAGTTTTTCGAGATACAGCCCGATTATGCCAACAACATTATCTGTGGCTTTTCGCACATTGGTGGATTCAGTGCCGGCATCGTCGCCAACCAGCCGGCAGTCCTTGCGGGTGTTCTGGACATCAACGCTTCACTCAAGGCAGCGCGGTTTATCCGCTTCTGTGATGCGTTCAATGTCCCCGTCGTGACTTTTGAAGACGTGCCTGGCTTTCTACCGGGCGTTGCGCAGGAGCACGGCGGAATCATCAAGCATGGCGCGAAGCTTCTCTACGCGTATTGCGAGGCCACCGTTCCGAAGCTGACGGTGATCACCCGGAAAGCGTATGGAGGTGCATACGATGTGATGAGTTCCAAGCACATCCGCGGCGATTTCAATGTTGCCTGGCCGACCGCCGAGATTGCGGTTATGGGTCCAAAGGGTGCGGTCGAGGTTCTGTTCCGAAAAGAAATTGCTGAGAGCGTCGATCCGGCGAAGGCCACGGACGAGAAAATAGAGGATTATCGCGCGAAATTCGCTCATCCCTACATTGCGGCAGGCCGCGGGTATCTCGACGACATCATCGATCCGCGCGACACCCGTCCCCGTCTCATCGAAGCGTTGGACACGTTGCGCGGCAAGCGTGACAGGAACCCGCCGAAGAAGCACGGCAACATTCCGCTGTGATAACCGCCGGCCCGCATTTGTCTGCTGCTTGCCGCCTCTTCTTCATAGCCGATGTTCAATAAGGTACTGATCGCAAATCGTGGCGAGATTGCGCTCCGTATCATCCGCGCCTGTCGGGAGATGGGCGTCAAAAGTGTCGCGGTGTTCAGTGACGCCGATGCTGCGTCTCCCCATGTCCGGGAAGCGGACGAAGCGGTGAACGTCGGGCCCGCGCCATCCACCGAGAGCTATCTGCGTGGAGATCGGATCGTGGAAGTGGCTCTGGATCGCGGCGCTGAGGCGATTCATCCCGGATACGGCTTTCTGTCGGAACGTGAATGGTTTGCGCGAAGCGTTCGTGCCGCTGGGCTCTCATTTGTAGGGCCGCCCGCTGAAGCCATCGCCGCGATGGGAAGCAAGACCGCCGCACGGACGCTGGCGGTTGCCAGCGGCGTGCCTGTTGTGCCCGGAACGACTGAAGCGCTGCGGGATGCCGATGCAGCCTGCAGGATTGCTTCGCAGTTCGGTTACCCTGTGCTACTCAAGGCGGCGGCTGGGGGAGGGGGCAAAGGCATGCGCGTCGTGACTGAAGAGTCGGGAATGGAAGCGGCTCTCGAATCCGCGCGGCGAGAGGCGAAGAATGCGTTCGGCGATGACGCCGTTTACGTCGAGAAATACATCGACGGGCCCCGGCACGTCGAGATCCAGGTGCTGGCCGATATGCACGGCAACGTACTCTCTTTGGGCGAGCGGGAGTGCTCGGTACAGCGGCGACATCAGAAAATGCTCGAAGAAGCGCCGAGCGTGGCAGTGTCGGGGGATCTGCGACGCGAAATGGGCGAAACGGCGGTGCGCATGGCGCGGGCGGCTGGGTATGTGAACGCCGGCACCTGCGAATTTTTACTCGACCGGGACGGCAAATTCTACTTCCTCGAGATGAATACCCGCCTGCAGGTGGAACACCCCGTTACCGAGCTCGTCACCGGCATCGACCTGGTACAGTGGCAATTGCGCATAGCGGCCGGAGAGATACTGCCGTTCGCGCAGGCTGATCTGACTCCGCGCGGCTGGGCCATCGAGTGCCGCATTACCAGCGAGGACACCGCCAACGGGTTCCTGCCATCGACGGGCCGGATCGATTATCTGCATGTTCCGGGAGGTCCGGGTGTTCGGTGGGACAGCGGCATCGAGACTGGTAGCGTCGTCGGGCTCAACTACGATCCGATGCTGGCCAAGCTCATAGTCTGGGCCGAGACGCGCGAGCTCGCCATCGGAAGAATGCACCGCGCACTCCTCGAGCTCACCATCGACGGTGTCGAGACATCGAGGGATTTTCATCTCAGGCTGATGGAAGATGAGGAATTCCGGCGTGGCGACATCGACATCCAGTGGCTGGAGAGACGACTGCCGCAGATGACGGGAGCCCTCCCACCCGCGCGATCGGTACGCTCCGCTGCGATCGCCGCCGCTCTGTTCGCCGAGCGTGACAGAGGCGGCGGCCCGCTACCGAACGGCGGGGCGATGCCCGATCCGTCGGCTGCGCGCGCTGACGGTCATCTCGCGAATAATGATGGATGGATGCGCGCCGGACGCCTGGAGGGGCTTCGCTGATGGCGCAGATGGTCTCGCTGGAGATCGACTCCATCGCAGCGGGCGGTGATGGAGTAGGCCGTAACAATGGACTGGTGGTCTTTGTGCCGCGCACTGCGCCCGGCGAGCTGGTGACGGCGCGCATCAGCGGGAAGGGAAGTTTTGCAAGGGGCGCGCTGCGAACTATCGCCCGCGAGTCAGAGCAACGCATCGACCCTCCATGTCCTCACTATACGCGCGACAGGTGCGGCGGCTGTCAGATTCAGCATCTCAATTACGCGGCGCAGCTTCGCGCAAAGCAGCGGATAATTCGCGATGCAATCCTGCGAATTGGCAAGCGGGAGATTGCGCTTCCGGAAATCAGACCGAGCCCTGCCGAATGGCGCTATCGCATCAAGCTGACGCTCGCCCTGGAACACCAGCCGGACGGAGCCTGGCGCGCGGGCCTTCATCATTATGATGATCCCTCGCGAATCTTCGCTCTTGCCGACTGCCCGATCACCGACCGGCGAGTGGTTACAACGTGGCAGGCAATTCTGGACCGATCCAGTTTCTTCCCAAATGCGCAGTCTCTTCGCGGCAGTGTCACAATGACGAAAGACGGGCCGATCTTCGTAATGACCGGCGCGACGCGATGGCCGGGTGCCAGCGGGCTGTTCGATACGGTGCCGGCGCTGGCGGCGATGTGGTGGGAAAATGACGACGGCATTCGCCGACTGGTGGGCGACAGACGGCCGGCCAGAACGCTTCAGCCGCCAGCAGCATCATTTTCGCAGGTGAATCCGGCCGTTGCAGCCGACCTCAGGGCACATGTCCTTGCCATCGTCGCCGCTCATTCGCCGCAGACAATTGTCGATGCATACTCGGGTGCCGGAGATACCGCCGTTGCGTTTGCCAGGACTGGTGCGAGGGTAACGGCTATCGAGCTCGACAATGAGGCTGCGCGATGGTGTGCGTTACGTCTGCCGGAAGGTTCGCGCTCGTTGCGGGCGCGAGTCGAAGACGCGCTCCCTGCTGCGCTTCCCGCCGACGCGGTGGTTCTGAATCCGCCTCGGGCTGGCGCAGATGCAAAAGTTACCGAGACGCTCGAATCGGCAATCGACAAACCGTCAGTGGTCGTTTACGTCAGTTGCAATCCTGCCACGCTCGCTCGTGATATCTCGCGAATGCAGTCCTACCGCATTGCGTCGATTCTCGCATTCGACATGTTCCCTCAGACGGCGCACGTTGAGACTGTCTGCGAGCTGATTCCAGTGCGTCAGTGATTTATTCTCCGGCAGTTCGTCGCAGCCGAATCTCCGCGGCTGAATGAAATACATCGTCGAGCTTAACGGCGAACGTCATGAGGTGCATCTCGACGGAGGCTTCGCGCGCATCGGTGAGGAAGCGGCAGCGGCGCACGTGGCCGATATCGGCAATACTCCGGTAAGCCAGGTTACTATCGGCAGCGTGGTGCACCGGGTAATTGCCAGACGCGGGCGAGGCCGCGGAGCATATACAATCTGGGTCGACGGCTACAGGTTCGAGGCAGAAGCATTGGACGAACGCACCCGGGCGATTCGGGATATCAGCGCTGCTGCTGCGAAACCCAGCGGGCCCGCTCCGGTCATCGCTCCGATGCCGGGTTTGATCGTTCGGGTGAACGTTGCGCCGGGCGACAGCGTAACTGCGGGTCAGGGTCTGGTCGTGATGGAGGCAATGAAGATGGAGAATGAATTGCGCTCCCCTTCTACCGGTATCGTCCGCAACGTCCACGCGGTTGTTGGCGAAGCTGTCGAAAAAGGGACGATTCTGGTCGTGATCACGGACTCTGCCGCCACACACACTTCTGAGTAGTGTTCGGTACAGCTTGTGCACCATCCACTGTCGGATATCGAACGCTGCCCGCCAGAGATCCTGGCCGGCGCGTTATTTTTGCCGGGACGAAACATGGGCAGGTCAGCAGTCGTTTACTCGAGCCTCCGCGACGCAGCCGCCGGCCGCGAGATGGGAGACCAGATCCGCCGGGCACTTGGGAACGAATCACCGGACGCCGTTATCCTGTTCTCCGCGCCAGATAACCGCCTCCAGACGCTGGTCGACGCTCTGAATGCTGCATGCGACCCTGCCGAGATGGTCGGTTGTTCGTCGGCAGGAGGTTTCGCTGCCGGCATTGCGGGCCCGGGACTCAGCTGCGCAATTGCCTTTCGGTCCCCCGAGATGCGCTTCTCGAGTGCCGTGGGAATGGGAGTTGGCGATGACCCCGTGCATGCCGCGACCGAATTTCTTTCGGCGTTCAAGGGTGAGGACCTGCCGGAGTTTCGATATCGGAGTGCACTGGTGCTTACGGATGCGCTGGCCGGCTTCGCTGACCGGCTTGTTGACGAGCTGACCGTTCAGACGGGTGGCACCTATCAGTTCTTCGGCGGCGGCGCGGGTGATAACGCGAGATTCCTGCGCACCGAAGTATTCGCCGGGAATAACGTGCTGAGCAACGCGGCGGTAGGTCTCGAGATCCTTTCGCACAAACCGCTCGGCCTTGGCGTAGAGCATGGCTGGCTGCCGGCAACATTGCCAATGCGTGTTACCGAAGCCGCCGGGATGCGCGTAACGAGCCTCGACGGCGCGCCGGCGATCGAGGCTTACGAGTCACACGCCGCTGCCAGCGGTCAGACTTTCAACCGGGCGGATCCGCTCCCGTTCTTTCTTCACAACGTTCTCGGCATTCAGACGTCTCACGGCTTCAAACTCAGAGTTCCGCTCTCTATTGGCGAAGATGGCTCCCTGCTATTCGCCGCCGAGGTGCCAGAAGGACTTACGGCCAGCATCATGAGGGCTACTGTTGCATCGGCGGTGGAGGCCGCGGGGACCGCGACCAAATCCGCGCTCGCCCAGCTTGGCGAGAACAAACCTCAGGTAGCGTTGTTCTTCGACTGTGTGGCCACTCGGCTGCGGATGGGCGACGATTTCAATCTCGAGCTTGGTGCATTGCAGACTGAGCTCGGGAGTGCAGCATACGCAGGGTGCAACACGCACGGCCAGATCGCGCGGAGCGATGATCAGTTCAGCGGGTTCCACAATTGTACCGCAGTCGTCTGCGTTTTCCCCGAATAAACTCTGTCCGACACACGGCTCGTTGAGCTCCTGGGTCGCCTTGGCGAGCCGTCCGGCCGCCAGGAGCTCGCAACAGAAATCGGTCGCGAACTGGGTGCCGACTCGATGCTGGTTTTTGTGCGGGACAAGGACACTGGCAGTCTCCTGCCGGCGCCTGGATTTCCGAGGACGCTGGCCCGGGGCTCGGACTGGCGGGCTTTTCTCGCCAGATGCATGCAAGAGGGACGGTGCACTGGCTTGTTTCCGGCGCAGGAGGAGAGCATCTCGGTTCCTGCAACCGGGATTCGGATCTCAAGCGATGCAGCGATGGTCTTGATCGGAGGGTTGCCGGATGAGCGGCTGCTGGCGACGGCGCTCAGAATCCTTCCCCTGTTCAGCGCGCTTGTGATGGGCGAGCATCAGATCAGCGTGGCCGCCGCGCAGGCCGGAGCGGGGGCTGATGCAAGTGCAAAAGCGGAAGTGCTCACTCAGTGGCTCGGTGCGTCGCGTGACAAGCTTCGTACCGCTCTTCAGAGCAGCGGGCAGGCTCGAGTGGCGCTCGAGCTTCAGGACGAGGAGCTGCGTGCCGCTTCGGAGGAGTTGACCCGCTCGCAGGAAGCGATCGAGGTCGCCAATCAAAACCTGATAGAGACAAACGCTGCGCTCGAGTTGTCGTCAGCGGAGGCCCAGTTGGACCGGCAGCGGGCAGAGGATGCCAACCGGGCCAAATCAGAGTTCCTGGCCACTATGAGCCACGAGCTGCGAACGCCCCTCAATGCGATCGGTGGTTACGCGTCGCTTCTGGAAATGGGGATCGGTGGCGAGATGTCAGAACTGCAGATGGATTACCTCGCCCGCATCAAGCGGAGCCAGGAACATCTTTCGACGCTCATATCGGACGTCCTTAATTATGCCAAGGTAGAGGCCGGCAAGATCGAGCTCGATCTCGCTGACATCGACCTGGATGCCGAACTCGGCAGTATTGGCTCGCTTATCGAACCGCAGGCGGCCAGCCGCGGTGTCAGCTACAAATTCTCTCCCGCTGCAGCGGGTGTTCAGGTGCGAACTGACCGGGACAAAATGGTCCAGATAGTCCTGAATCTGCTGACGAACGCGGTGAAATTCACGCCTGCCGGCGGCAGAGTGGAACTGTGTTCGTCGAGCGACGGCGCGACGGCGCGGATCCAGGTAAGCGATACGGGCCAGGGCATACCTGCGGACAAGCTGTCATCGATCTTCGAGCCTTTCGTGCAGCTCGAGCGGCGGATGGATGCTGAGCAGCCGGGCGTCGGTCTCGGGTTGGCGATCAGCCGCGACCTTGCGGAGAGGATGGGCGGGGGCATCGTGGTGGAAAGCGCGCCGGGCAAGGGTGCGACTTTTACGCTCATGCTACCGATTGCGCAGGCTACGGAAGGCGGGGAGGACCTGAATCAATATGAAGCTTCCGGGCACCTGGATTAGAGGGCCACTGATGACTGAGCAATTAACTTTAATGTGGTCGCGTGGTGGTTAACTCTGGGATACCTATGCAGGCGGGTTCGACTCCCGCGAACAGACAAGGGCATCGGCGCTCGGACGGGGTTCGACTCCCCGGCGGCCAATTCGCTTTAAATGCAAACTGTACCACTACCCCGAGGCTGGGCAGTGGGTCAGGTATGGGCCAAGAGCCAGGCTCAGGACACGCCGTCCGCTGACGGCCGGCCCGCTGGCGGCCGTGCGGCTACGTGCGC